>JAJBVQ010000070.1 GCA_020859745.1 Rikenellaceae bacterium | reverse complement strand
AATCTTGTAGAAACGAATCCACCGTCCGACCTTGCCCCCTCTCCCCCTCCGCCCTGTGGTATATGTTCGGGGCCATGAGCGGCGTGAACCGGCCCGAAGAGGAGGCCGCGTGGCAAGAGTTCAGCTCCATGAAACAGGTGGCGTGGAAGACCGGCACCAGTTACGGCAACCGCGACGCCTGGGCCATCGGCCTCACACCCAGATACGCCGTAGGCGTGTGGGTCGGCAACGCCGACGGCGAGGGACGCGCCTCGATGACCGGCGTGGGCCATGCCGCGCCCATTATGTTCGACATCTTCTCGATGCTCCCGGCAGCCGGGCAGTGGTTCGCCGAACCGCTGGACGACATGGAGTCCGCCGCCGTCTGCCGCCGCAGCGGGCACCGGGCTTCCCGGTGGTGCTATTCGTCCGGCGACCCGGTCGATACCGTCAGCATTCCCCGTGCAGGCGTCGCGTCACCGCTTTGCCCGTACCATAAACCGGTCGCATCGGACGGCGGCGTCAAAGGGTGGTTTGTGCTGCCTCCCGCCGCGGAATACTATTACCGGCAGTCCGCCTCGGACTACGCCGTGCCTCCCGCCGTGACCGGCTCCCGGCCCCTGGAACTGATCTATCCGCAGCAAAATGCGCTTCTCTACCTGCCCAAAGGGTTCGCCGGAGGCAAGGCGGCCACGGAACGATTCATTTTCCGCGCTGCGCACCGTTCAGACAGCGCGACGATACACTGGCACCTCGACAACACCTACCTCGGCTCGACCCGCTCGGCGGCCGCCGGGCATACCCTGTCCGTCGCCCCGGTAGCCGGGGAGCACTGGCTGACCATCGTGGACGACAGCGGCAACCGGCAACGGATACGCTTTACCGTCCTGAAGTCGGACTGACCGCACCACTTTTATTTCTCACGCCCTTATGCCGTCGGAGCCTTCCTCAGCGGGAAGGCTGTTTCCCGACAGGAAAGCAATAACGCCCCGCGCCGGACCGCGAACGCATTGGCCGCGGGCAGGCCCTTACTTCACTTCCGGCATTCCCCGGCGAGCAAAGAATTCCCGCGCCAGTGGGCAGGCTGAAGGTACATCGTTGGCCCGGAGCCAGCAGAGGCGCAATCGTGGCGCGAAAGCGGCAAGAGTTGCAGCCCTCCGCCCGGGATGGCTCCGGGCTGCGCGACCTTTCGGTCGCAGGCGAGGGGGAAAAGTTCCCGCGTGAGTGGCAGTCCGACCGCTGATACGAGAACAGGGCTACTCGCTCCCGTGGATTTGAGCCGCGGTGCCTGCGGGCACGCCGGTGAGGCTGTAACTACCCCAAGCGGCTGGATTGCGGCTCACCTTTGCCACAGAAACCCAGCTACTCGCTCTCAGCCCGTTTTGTCTCCGAAAGCCAAGGCTTTCGGAGACAAAACGCCACCGCCTTATTGCGGCTCCGCGCTGACGCGCTCCGCCGCCGAGAAAACCCGCATTATTCGGCCCAGCGGCCCCTGCGCCCTAGCGGCGTTGCCGCTGGGCGCAGGGGCCGCCGTTGCAACGGAAATTCCGCTTTTCGCTCACTCGTTTTCGGCGCGCCCACGCCCCCCCCTCGGGGCGCGCCGCCGCTGACTCGGAAACCCAAAACTATTCGTTTCCTTGTTTCGGGCATAAGCTATTCGCTTTCTCGAGTTCGACCCTGCGCCCATTCCCGAAGCGGCCATGCCGCTGGGAGCACAGACCGCCGCTGCCACGGGGACTCAACCACTCGTTTCCTTATTTCGGACAGGACCTATTCACCCTCATATGTTCGGGCCGCCGCCACCGGGTGAGCGCCGAAGGCGCTTGGCGGCAGGCCCGGCGACTCTAACGAGTCGCGCTTTTCCCTTATCGTCTTACCGCGGCTTCGGGCGCCCTTGACCCTGCCGGGGACTTTTTTCCCGCCACACCCGGCGAAGACTGCGAAAGCAGGCCTTCGTCCGGGGTGGCTGCGGCCTGACCCGCTTGAGAATGCAAAAAACCGGGCAGCTCCGGATCGTTGGAAACGGCATAAAGCCAACCCACGCCCACCCGATAGAAGGTGATGAAAAATTCCCTATCTTTGTTCCTTAAAAACAGGCCGATGGCACTCTATTTTCCCGAAAACTACCGTCCAAGACTGGTTCCCGAGACCCAGGAGCAGGCGATCAAAGAGATCAAAGACACCTTCCAGGCCGCCCTGGCCGCGGAATTACGCCTGCGGCGCGTGACCGCCCCCCTTTTCGTCCTCTCCGGCACCGGCATCAACGACGACCTGAGCGGCGTGGAGCGGGCCGTGAGTTTTCCGGTCAAGGATATGGGCGACGCGCGGGCCGAAGTGGTGCAGTCGCTGGCCAAGTGGAAACGCATCAAACTGGGAGCCTACCAGATCGCGCCGGGATACGGTCTCTACACCGACATGAACGCCATCCGCGCCGACGAAGAGCTGGATAATATCCACTCGCTGTATGTCGACCAGTGGGACTGGGAACGCACCATCCGGCCCGAAGAGCGCACTGTCGCATTCCTCAAAGAGATCGTACGGAAAATATACAGCGTGATGCTGGAGGTCGAGCAGGCGGTATACCGCACCCATCCGCATATCACGCCCGTCTTACCCGGCCAGATCACCTTTATCCATGCCCAGGAATTGCTCGACCGTTATCCTACCCTCAGCGCCAAGGAGCGTGAGAACGCCATCGCGAAAGAGTGCGGGGCCGTGTTCATCATCGGGATCGGGGACAAACTCAGCAATGGTGAGCCGCACGACAACCGCGCGCCCGACTACGACGACTGGATCACGCCCAACGAAGAGGGTTACACCGGGCTGAATGGGGATATGATCCTGTGGAACCCCGTGTTGGAATCGGGCTACGAGATCACCTCGATGGGGATCCGCGTGACGCCGGACTCCCTGCGACAACAACTGGCCCTCTCCGGCAAGCTCGACCAGCGGAAAGGGCTAAAATACCACCGGATGCTCCTGGACGGCGAACTGCCTTTGTCCATCGGCGGCGGGATCGGCCAGTCGCGGCTCTGCATGTTCTTCCTGAGGTGCGCACATATCGGGGAGGTGCAGGCCAGCATCTGGCCCGACGGCATGCGCGAGCAGTGCCGGGCGCACAACATCGAACTGAAATAAGGATACAAAAAATAAAATCACATACCTCCATGGCATCACTCAGATTCAAAGTAGTAGACGAAGCGATCCGGCGCAAAGCCCTTGACGTGCAGCTGCCGGCCGAGAGGCCTTCCGAATATTTCGGCATGTACGTGTTCAACCAGGATCGCATGCGCAAATACCTGCCCAAGAACGTCTACGAAGCCCTTGTCGACACCATGAACAACCGCACGGCCCTGAGCCGGGAGCTGGCCATGAACGTGGCCGCGGGGATGAAACAGTGGGCCATGGAGATGGGCGCCACCCATTACACCCACTGGTTCCAGCCGCTCAACGGCGGCACCGCCGAGAAGCACGACGCATTCGTGGAGCACGACGGCCACGGCGGGCTGATCGAGGAGTTCTCCGGCAAGCTGCTGATCCAGCAGGAGCCGGACGCGTCGAGCTTCCCGAACGGCGGCATCCGCAACACCTTCGAGGCCCGCGGGTACTCCGCATGGGACCCGACCTCGCCCGCGTTTATCGTGGGGAGCACCCTGTGCATCCCGACCATCTTTATCGCTTATACCGGGGAGGCCTTGGACTTCAAGACCCCGCTGCTCAAGTCCATCGCGGCGGTGGACACCGCCGCCACAGCCGTGTGCCGACTGTTCGATCCGAACGTTAAGAAAGTGACCACCTTTTTGGGATGGGAGCAGGAATACTTTTTGGTGGACGAAGGGCTGTGGGCCGCACGACCGGATTTGATCCTGACCGGGCGCACCCTGATGGGGCACGAGAGCGCCAAGAACCAGCAGTTGGAAGACCACTACTTCGGGTCTATACCTACGCGGGTGGCGGCCTTTATGAAAGAGCTGGATGTGGAGCTGCTAAAACTGGGAATCCCGGTCAAGACGCGGCATAACGAAGTGGCCCCGAACCAGTTCGAGCTGGCCCCGATCTACGAGGAGGCCAATCTGGCAAACGACCATAACCTGCTGTTGATGAGCGTGATCCACCGCATCGCGCGGAAACACTGCTTCCGCTGCCTGCTCCACGAAAAACCGTTCAAGGGGATCAACGGATCGGGCAAGCACAACAACTGGTCGCTGGGAACCGACACCGGGGTGAACCTCTTCTCGCCGGGCAAAACGCCGAAAGACAACCTGCTCTTCGTGACCTTCCTGGTCAATACGATGATGGCGGTCTACAAACACAACGGGCTGCTCAAGGCTTCGATCTCCAGCGCCACCAACGCGCACCGGCTGGGGGCCAACGAGGCGCCGCCGGCAATCATCTCGGTATTCCTCGGGCGGCAGCTGAACGAAGTGCTCGACAAGATCGAGGCGAGTTCGTCGGAAGAGGCGATCAAAGTGGACGACAAATCGGGCTTCAAACTGGGGATCGCGCACATCCCGGAGCTGCTGCTGGACAACACCGACCGCAACCGCACCTCGCCCTTCGCCTTTACGGGGAACCGGTTCGAGTTCCGCGCGGTAGGCTCTTCGGCCAACTGCGGCGGGGCGCTGACGGTCATCAACACGGCCGTGGCCGACCAGCTGACCCGCTTCCGCAAGGAGATCGACGAGCTGACGGCCATGCACACCCCGATCGAGAAAGCGATCTTCACCGTGCTCAAGAAATACATCAAAGAGTGCCGCCCGATCCGCTTCGACGGCAACGGTTACAGCGAGGAGTGGAAAACCGAAGCGGCCAAACGCGGTTTAGACGTGGAGACGAGTATCCCGCTGATCTTCGACCGTTTCCTGACCCCGGAGTCGATCGACCTCTTCACCTCGATGAACGTGCTGAGCGAAGTCGAACTTCACGCCCGCACGGAGGTAGACTGGGAGACCTACACCAAGAAGGTGCAGATCGAGGCGCGGGTGCTGGGCGACCTGGCGATGAACCACATCCTGCCGGTAGCCTCGCGCTACCAGGGGGAGCTGTTGGACAAAGTCTACAAAGTGCACCAGATCTTCCGCGACGAGAAACGGGCCGACGCCCTTTCGCAGCGCGACGTGGAGCTGATCGAGCAGATCAACGACCACATCTCGGCCATCCAGGCGCAGGTCAACGACCTGGTGAACGCCCGCAAAGTGGCCAACAAGATCTGCGGCGAGCGGGCCAAGGCCATCGCCTACCACGACACCGTGGTGCCGCTGCTCGACCGGATCCGCTACCACATCGACAAGCTGGAGCTGATCATCGACAACGAAATGTGGACCCTGCCGAAATACCGCGAACTGTTGTTCCTCAAATAAAAAGAGCGATAAATATTCACCGCATGAAACGACTGATGACCACTTTGATGATCGCCTCCGCAGCACTGACCGGGTGCGGCACCGGCACGCCGGCCGCCCCGCAAAACGAAGGCAATGCCCCGCTCGACACCGCCCTGACCGCCGCCGAAAAGCAGGCGCGGGTCTTTACGCCCGAAGTGATGTGGAAAATGGGGCGCATCGGCTCCAGCGCCGTGTCGCCGGACGGGACGGAGGTGCTCTACGCCCTAACTTACTACAACATGGGGGAGAACAAGGGATATACCTCTTTGTATGTGATGCCGTTGGGGGAGCCGGAAAAGGCGCGGCAGATCACGAATAACACCGGGAAAGACAACTCGCCGGCGTGGGGCGTCGATGCTGCCACCGGGGCGCAGCGTATCTATTTCCTCAGTTCGCGCGGCAACGACTCAAAAGGAGAGACCACGCAGCAGCTCTGGTCGATCTCCCCGGATGGGACGGATATGCGCAAGCTCTCGGATGTCGAAGGGGGCATAACCGGCTTCGGCGTAAGCCCGAAGGGGGACAAGGTGTGGTATACGGCTGACGTACAGGTGGATTCGGTATCGTCCGCCGATATTTACGGCATGAAGGAGTCCAAGGCCCTGATCTACGACGACCTGATGGAGCGGCATTGGGACACTTGGGAGGACGGCTCGTACAGCCATATCTTCGTGGCCGACCTCAACGCGGCCTCCACCGAGGGCAACGGCTTGTCCAACGCGCTGGATATCATGCCCGGCGAGCCGTGGGACGCGCCGACGGCACCTTACTTCGAGATGAGCGAGATCAGTTGGAACAACGCCGGGACGCAGTTAGCCTACACCTGCAAGAAGCTGACGGGGTACGATTATTCGATGAGCACCGATAGCGACATCTACCTCTATACCTTGGCCGACGGTTCGACGAAAAACCTGACCGAAGGGATGCCGGGGTACGACAAGTACCCGGTCTTTTCGCCGGACGACACCAAGATCGCTTGGCAGAGCATGGAGCGTGCGCGTAATGAGTCGGACAAAGACCGGCTGTTCGTCATGGACTTGGCCACCGGGGCAAAAAGCTATGTGACGGACGGGTTCGACTACAACGCGGCCAACCTGCGGTGGACGCCGGACGGCACGAGCATCTACTTTATCGCCCCGATCGAGGCGACGCACCAGATCTGCCGGGCCGACTTGGCCGACGGGAACCGTATCACGGTGCTGACTGCCGGGGATCACGACTATACGGGTTTCAGCGTGGCGTTCCCGAATGCGGCGGTGGCCGGATCGTCGGCCGTGTGCGGTACGGGGGGCGACGAGGCGGTGATCGTGGCCGAGAAGACGACCCTGAAGATGGCGACGGAGCTTTTCGCCGTCAATGCTAAGGATGGGAAAGACACCCAGATTACGTTCATTAACAAGGAGATTTACGACAATGTCGATATGGGCGACGTGCAGAAGCGGTGGGTGGCGACGACCGACGGAAAGCGAATGCTGACGTGGGTGATCCTGCCGCCGGACTTCGACAGCACGAAGCAATATCCGACCCTGCTCTACTGTCAGGGCGGTCCGCAGAGCGTCGTTTCGCAGCGGTGGAGCTACCGCTGGAACTTCGAGCTGATGGCAGCGCAGGGCTATATCGTGGTGGCGCCGAACCGGCGCGGCCTGCCGTCGTTCGGGCAGGAGTGGCTTGACCAGATCTCGGGCGACTACAGCGGGCAGAATATCCGCGACTATCTTTCGGCTATCGACGACGTGTCCCGGGAGCCGTGGGTGGACACCGAGCGGCGGGGCTGCGT
>JAJBVQ010000132.1 GCA_020859745.1 Rikenellaceae bacterium | reverse complement strand
GCATAGGGCAGGCAGCAAACAGCGCAGTAAAAGGTTTGTTCTCATAATTAGGTCAGTAGTTTTTGTCCATGGAAAGATATAAAGTGGCTTTTCATTATCTTTACTTTTCACTAATCCCAAACGACTACAAAATGAAAAAATTCTTTATCGTGCTGGCCGCCGTGATGACCCTGGGCGGCACGTTGGCCGCCGGCGCGGCGCAGCAGGTGCAGATCGTGCCGTGGCCCAACCGGATCACCGTAGGCGACGAGTCGTTGTCGCTGGCCGGAGGGGTAGCGATCAAAAGCCCTTCCGAAAGTTTCGCGGCCGGTTATCTGGCCGGTTTGCTCGCAGATGAATACGGTATCGGCAGCGGGAAGGTTAAGATTATATTGAATACCGATGCAAAACTGGCCGGGACGCTGGGCGAGGAGGGCTATACCCTGAATATAGATAGCAAAGGCATCCGTATCGCGGCGGCGGACAAGAAAGGCTTGTTTTACGGGGTGCAGACGCTGCGGCAGCTGGTCACGCCGGAAAGAAAGGTGCCGTATGTTTCGATCGAAGACCGTCCGGCATTCGGCTGGCGCGCCTTTATGCTGGACGAGGCCCGCTATTTCAAGGGGAAAGAGGTGGCTGAAAAGATGATCGACGAGATGGCGCGGCTCAAGATGAATGTGCTGCACTGGCACCTGACCGACGATGCCGGATGGCGTATCGAGATCAAAAAATACCCGCTCCTGACCGAGGTGGGTTCCGTACGCGACAGCTCGGAGATCGGGACGTGGCGCAGCGGCAGGTACGATCCCAACCCGCACGGCGGTTTCTACACGCAGGAGGAGATCCGGGAGATCATCGCTTATGCGGCCGACCGGAATATCACCGTCGTGCCGGAGATCGAGATGCCGGGCCACGCTTCGGCGGCCATTGCGGCCTATCCGTGGCTGGGAACGACCAAAGAGAAGATCCGGGTTCCGGCCGACTTCGCCGGGAACCCGTGGGTCTACAATGTGGCGGACCCGAAGGTGTACGAGTTTTTACAGGATGTGATCACCGAGGTGGCGGCGTTGTTCCCCTCGCAGGTGATTCATATCGGGGGCGACGAGGTGAAGTACGACCATTGGAAGTTGAGTCCGGAGGTGAAGGCGCTGATGGAGAAGGAGGGGATGCAGAACCTGAGCGACGTGCAGGTCTATTTTACCAACAACATGTCGAATTTCATCGAGGGGCTGGGAAAGCGGATGATGGGCTGGAACGAGATCCTGGGCAAGAATGTGCATGAGTGGTCTACGGAGGCGAACGCGGCTTCGGCGACTCTGGCGCCGAATGCGGTGGTGCATTTCTGGAAGGGCGATGTGGCCATTATGAAGGAGGCTTTGGCGCAGGGGCACGATGTGGTCAACTCGACGCACAATTATACCTATCTGGATTACAATTACAACACGATCCCGGTGAAGCTGGCTTATCACTTCAGCCTGGTGCCGGAGGGTGTATCGGCGCAGGAGGCCGGACATGTGCTGGGCCTGGGCTGCCAGATGTGGAGCGAGTGGACGCCGACGCCGAAGGATGTCTACCGGCAAACGTTCCCGCGCATCGCGGCGTATGCGGAGGTGGGCTGGACGAGGCCGGAAAACAAGGATTTCTCCCGGTTCGAGAGTGTACTGCCGCGCCTGAAAGCGGAGTGGAAAAGCCGCGGCATCATTGCCGGCGAGTGAATTTAACCGATCCTTTTTCCGTTACTCTCGTTCACTCGGTTTGAGGGTACTGTTCTTTCTGTGAACAGAAAGAACCAAAAAGCCGACGCAGTCGCCGAAAGCCATCAAGTTACCTTGATGACTTTCGGCGACTGCGTCGGTTGAGAAACAAAGAGGCCCCGTTAGGGCTTTCGAAGCTGTAACTACCCGTTTCGGCGGCGAGCGTAGCGAGCCGCGCAGGCCGGAGCCACCCCCGGCGGAGGGCCGCAATAGGGTAATTACAGTTCTGACGATGTGCCCGCGGCACCCTCCGCTGGTTCCGGGTCGAACCGGATAGAGACGGCAGACCCGGAAGCGTCGCGTTTTGACTTGAGAAGCCCGGCCAGAACCCACCGGGCTTCGACAAGGCGAAACCGGCTTCCGGTGACTTCTTTGCCTTCTTTCTTGGTCACCCAAGAAAGAAGGTGCCCCGCGGCATGAGCGGAAATGCCCGCCCGGCACGAGGGCAAAATAAAGTATCGGTTAGAGTTTATCGACCGTTACCGTCAGCGGCAGGTCGTCGATCTCGATCTCCGACCGCTGCTTGCCCGCCGCCACCGAAACACCACCCTGCGCCAGCGTCTGCGCCGCGATATAGTCCGCAAACTTGCGCACCGCATCGTCCGTCTCCGGATTCGACTCGACAATGACCTTGATCTTGTCCGTCACCTCGAAGCCCTGCTCCTTGCGCAGGTTCTGGATGCGGTTCACCAGTTCGCGCGCGATCCCTTCCGCCCGGAGTTCCGGCGTCACCTCGATATCCAACGCAATGGTCAGCGTCCCTTCGGTCGCCACCAGCCAGCCCGGCATATCCTCCGAGGTGATCTCGAAATCGGCCCGTTCCACCGGCAGAACCTCTCCCCCGGCAATAGTCAGGTCATAGGTCGCACCTTCAGCCAACGCCTCGATCGCGGCTATATCCTCCTGTGAGAAATCCCCCACCGCCGCCGCGATCGCTTTCATCTGCTTGCCGTACTTCGGCCCTAGTGTCTTGAAATTCGGTTTGATCCGTTTGGTGATGATGCCCGTCGTTTCGTGGATATACTCCACCTCCTTGACATTCACTTCATTGAGGATCAGCCCTTCGACCGCCTCCAGTCGGTTCTGCACCGCCGGGTCGAGTACCGGGATAATCATCTTCTGCAACGGTTGCCGCACCTTGATGTTCACCTTCCGGCGCAAGGCCAGTACCATCGACGAAGCCCGCTGCGCCAGCTCCATCCGCCGCTCCAGCTCCTCATCCACCAACGCCGCATTGTACACCGGAAACTCCGCCAAATGGACAGACCCCGCATCTCGATGAGTAAGGTCCCTGAAAATCCGGTCCGTGATGAACGGCGCGAACGGCGCAGCCAACAGCGTCACCGTCTTCAGGCAGGTATAGAGCGTCTGGTATGCCGCCAGCTTATCCTGCGTCATGCCGCCGCCCCAGAAGCGCTTGCGGTTGAGCCGCACGTACCAGTTCGATAGGTTCTCGTTCACGAAGTCGCTGATCGCCCGCGCCGCAGGCGTCGGATCATACGCCTCCAAAGAGGTCGTCACATCTTTTACCAACGTGTTCAGCAGCGAGATAATCCATCGGTCGATCTCCGGCCGCTCCGAGACAGGCACCTCCGGTTCAGCACCCGTAAACCCGTCCACATTGGCGTACAGCGCGAAGAAACTATACGTATTATACAACGTCCCGAAGAACTTGCGCCGCACCTCGTCCACCCCGTCCACGTCGAACTTCAGGTTATCCCACGGCTGCGAATTGGAGATCATGTACCACCGCACCGCATCCGGCCCGTATTTGTCCATCACCTCGAACGGATCGACCGCGTTCCCCAGCCGCTTTGACATCTTGTTGCCGTTCTTATCCAGCACCAAACCGTTGGAGATGATATTCTTGAACGCCACGCTGTCGAACAGCATCGTCGCCAGCGCATGGAGCGTGAAGAACCAACCGCGGGTCTGGTCGACCCCCTCGGCGATAAAGTCCGCCGGGTAGATTTTGCCCCGGAAATCAGCCGCCGAAACCTCGAACGGATAGTGCACCTGCGCGTACGGCATCGCCCCGCTGTCGAACCACACGTCGATCAGGTCGCTCTCTCTCCGCATAGGTTCCCCTTTCGACGACACCAGCACGATGTTGTCCACATACGGCCGGTGCAGGTCGAAGCTTTCGTAATTGGACTTCGAAAAATCCCCTTCCGTAAACGCCGCCAGCGGATTCTCCGTCATCAACCCCGCGGCCATAGATTTCTCTATTTCAGACTTAAGCTCCGCCACGGAACCGATGCACTTCAATTCCGCGTGATCCTCCGTCGCCCAGATCGGCAGCGGCGTTCCCCAGTACCGCGAACGGCTCAGGTTCCAGTCCACGAGGTTTTCGAGCCACTTCCCGAAACGCCCTTCGCCCGTCGATACCGGCTTCCAGTTAATGGTTTTATTCAGGTCGATCAATTTATCCTTCACCGCCGTGGTCTTGATAAACCACGAGTCCAACGGATAGTAGAGCACCGGTTTGTCCGTGCGCCAGCAGTGCGGATAGTTGTGCGTGTGTTTCTCGATCTTGAACGCTTGGTTGTTAGCCTTCAGCATCATGCAGATCTCCACGTCCAGCGTTTCGTCCTTGTCTGTTTTGTCCGGGTCATAGGCATTCTTCACGAACTTGCCCGAAAAATCGGCATACGACGCATCCACATACTTGGCCACGAATTCCGGATCGAGGTCTTCCGTGCGGAAAAACTTCCCCGTACGGTCCACCATCGGCTGCCATTTGCCCGCCTTGTCCAAAAGGAGCATCGGCGCGATGCCGTTCTGTTTCGACACCCGGTCGTCGTCCGCTCCGAAGGTCGCCGCGATATGCACGATCCCCGTCCCGTCCTCCACCGTCACATAGTCCGCCACGATCACCCGGAAAGCGTCCGCCTTAAGTTCCTCCAGCGCCGGTTTGATCCACGGGATCAGCTGTTCATACCGAATCCCCTCCAGCTCCGGCCCCGTGTATTCCCGCACAACGGTATAGTCAGTTACTTTCGCCCCCGCCATCGTCTTCTCCAGCAAGTCCGCGGCCAGTATCACCGTCTGTTCCTTTCCCGTATAAGGATTGGCGCAGACCACCTGAACATATTTGATATTCGGCCCCACCGCCAGCGCCATATTGCTCGGCAGCGTCCACGGCGTCGTCGTCCATGCCAGGAAATACAAATCTCCCTTGACCACCGCCTCGCCGCCCGCAAAAAGCGCTTCGCTGCGCTCGTCGCGGATGATCTTGAACTGCGCCGTGCAGGTGGTGTCCTTCACATCCCGGTAGCAGCCCGGCTGGTTCAGCTCGTGGTTGCTGAGGCCCGTCCCCGCCGCAGGCGAGTAGGGCTGTATCGTATAGCCTTTATACAAAAGCCCTTTGTCGTAGAGCTGCGACAGCATCCACCACAGGGTTTCGATATATTTGTTGTCGTAGGTGATATAGGGGTTCTCCATATCCACCCAGTAACCCATTTGGCGGGTCAGCTTGTTCCACAGCCCGGTGTACTCCATCACCGCCTCGCGGCATTTGCGGTTGTACTCCTCGATGGAGATCGTCTTGCCGATATCCTCCTTGGTGATGCCGAGTTTCTTCTCCACCCCCAGCTCCACCGGCAGCCCGTGGGTGTCCCACCCGGCCTTGCGGTGCACCAGGTAACCTTTCTGGGTCTTGTAGCGGCAGAACACGTCCTTGATCGTGCGGGCCATCACGTGGTGGATGCCCGGCACCCCGTTGGCCGACGGCGGCCCTTCGTAGAAGACAAAGGTGGGGTGTCCCTCCCGCGTTTCGATGCTCTGGTGAAAAGTATTCTCCCCGTCCCACTGTTCCAGCACCTCGGCGCCGGTGGCGGGCAGGTCGAGTCCCTTATATTCGGTGAATTTTTTGCTCATGGGTTGTTTCGTTTCTGCAATTTGCAAAGGTACGATTTATTTCAAAGCGGACAAAGGCTCCTTTGCTGCGAACCGGTGTCCGGGGAAGTGCGGGGTAAAAAGGCAAGGCTCAGGACGGGCGGCGGCGCGTCTTTTTGAGCAGGATATGCACCGATACGCCCGCGGCGATGCCCAACAGCAGCAGGCGCAGCCACCACGTTTCGGCGATAAAGATCACGGAAAAGAGCATCGTGGCCCACATCACCGCCAGCGTCGTAGCCTTGGCCCGTACCGACAGCCCCTCCTTCGAGGCGTAACCCCGGATGTATGGCCCCAGCAGCCGGTGCCGCATCAACGCCAGCCGCCAACGGGGCGACGAACGTGCGAACAGGAACAGCGCCAACAGCAGGAACGGTGTGGTCGGGAGCAGGGGCAGGAACACCCCCAGGAACCCCAGCGCCACGCACAACCAGCCCAGACAGAAGAAGAGCCACCGCATAGGCTACAGCGCAGCCCCCCGCTTCACGTCCATCAGGATCGAGAACGCCCGGTGGATATCGTCGTCATGCACCACCACCGTGAACTCGTTGGTGGTGCTGATCAGCTCCACCATATTGATGTTGTCCCACGCCAGCTCCTTGAAAATATAGTAGTAGACCCCCGGATAGATGCTGTTCTCGGCCGGGAGCTTGATGGTGATCGACGAGAGCGACACCGACTTGGCGATCTGGCGTTCGTTCCGGAAAATATCCTCGGCCACCGGCACCAGCGCGCTGCTCACCACCATCGCCGTCTCGCCGATCCCCTGCGAGAAGGTACAGAACGCGTCCTTCGTCTTCTGCACATGATCCAGCAAGAGGGATTGGCAGCTGAACAGCGACTTGGAGTTCTGGTAGGTCAGGTCGGCGAGGTTCGACCGCACCACGATGTCCCCGATATTCTCGATTACTTTCTGAAACTTGACGTTCGAGAGCAACTCCAGCCGCGGCACCAGCCGGTTGAGGGCCATGATGATCGCCCCGTCGTTCACCGCGCGCCCAGCCTGTTTCTCCACCTCCGGCTTGAGCTTGCGCGCCAGCGCCGACAGGTTCACCAGCCCCTCGATCAGGGCGCTCTCCAGGAAAGGTTTCTTTTTGATGATCTCCTCGACCACTGCCGGTATGCTTGTCATAATTTTAACAGTTTCTTGAATTATTGAACAATTTATTCCCGGCCGCCTGCAATTCAGGCCATTTGTGTAAATTTGCGCCTGCAAACGGCCCTTTCGGACGGTTTATGCAAAACTAAACAAATTGTTTGTAATTTAACGCAAACCATGATAAAAACACTCAAATTCGGCGGCACTTCGGTCGGTTCGGCCGCGAACATGCGTCGTGTGGCCGGGATCATCGCTTCGGAGGGGGCGCGCCTGACCGTATTTTCCGCACAGTCGGGGACGACCGCCGCTCTGCTGAATATCTCGGGAGCCGCCCAAGCGGGCGATAAAGAGACGTCGAAAGCGCCGATAGGGATGCTGCGCGAAAAGTACTCGACCTGTATCGACGAGCTGCTGGGGG
>JAJBVQ010000259.1 GCA_020859745.1 Rikenellaceae bacterium | reverse complement strand
GTCCTGCATTCACCAGCGCATAGCTTTGGCGGTACGACTCCCGCGAGCCCGACTGGCTGCGCCACGTCGCATCCCCCCGCAGGATCAGCCCCTTCCAGAGGTCGACCTGGAAACGGCCCGAAAGATCGTGCGTGATCAGCCGTTCGAAAGAGCCCTTCGACGCCCGGCTGAGGCTCACGTTCGGCGAGTAGCCGACGCTGAAATCGACCTTCTCCGAAATATTGCTGTTCACGCTGATATTGCCGCCCAACCCGTGGCGTTGCGAGCGGTACGTGACATTGTCCTCGATCGACGGCATCCGGCTGTACGAGTATCGCAGCCCCAGTCCCACGTTGCACTTGACCGGCTTAATTGTGCCGTACACATTCCCGTTCATCGACAGGCTGCGTCCCCCGCCCAGGTTGACCGGCGAAGTCATCTGCGCCCCCTTCGGGATCGTGATGCCCTGGATGGTGACGCTCTCGGTCAGGAACCGCCGGTGGTAAGCGATCGCGTCCGCCACGAAACTCGCATAGGCCCCGAACCCCGCACCGATCGACCTCTTCTGGTTGTAATAATTATAGTATAGATTGACATTGTCCGTGTAGCTCTGTTTCAGGTTCGGGTTTCCCGTGGTGACGTACAGCGGGTCCGTAATGTTGTACACCTCCTGAAGCTGGTCCACCGACGGCACCTGCGTGTAACGGTTGTAATACAGCCCGAAATTGTGCTCTTTCGACGGCCGCCACATCAGGTTGGCTTGCGGGAGCACGGCGCCGAACGTGTAGCGGCCGTCCCGCTGCTCCGGGAAACTCTCCGTGTCGTGCAGTCCCGTCAATTCATAGCGTACCGAAGCGTTGAAATAGACCTTTTTCCGGGTATTGTAGCCGTACCCCAGGCGAATAGACTGCCGGGTCTGGTTGCGGTCGAACAGGTTCGTGGTCACCGTGTCCAGTATCGTGTAGTCCTGCGCCAAAGGGTCCCAGTTGAGGCCCCGTCGGTCTGACCGGCTCTTGTTGTACGAGATTTCGTAACCCGCGTTCAGGCTGGAACTTTTCGACAGCGGCTCCGCGTAGCTCACCGATCCCGACACCGATATCCCCGGCCCCAGTGAACGATTCTTCTGCCGGATGGTGTCCCGCGTCCAGAGTCCCGTGGCCGGGTCAGGATTGCCGTAGTAAGAGAACTGGTAGCCGTTCGTCTCGTTATCGGTGCCCGCGACGGTGGCATAGACCGAAAGAGTCCGTCCCGGCTTCCCGAAACGGTGCATCCAGCTCAGGTCGCCCGAAAAATTATAGTTGTCCCCGTCGTTTGTGTAGCGGTTGTCCGCCGCGTTGCTCAGCGCGCCGTCCAGCAGGGTCTTCTGCCGCCGCGTGCTGCTGCCGTGGTTCGTGCCGTAGCTCAGCCGCGGGCGGAACGTGATGCGGTTGACCGTGTCCGGTTTCCACTCGGCCGACAGCATCAGATTGTGGCGGTAGGATTCGGTGCGGTTCGCCGTCGTGTCGGCGCTGTGGCGGTCGGTAGTCAGGTAATCCGTCAGGCTGGTGCTGCGGTATTCCGAAACGCTGTTGTCGAACGTGTAGTTGCCGTTGACTTTGAGCTTCTCGCCGAACTCGCCGCTGTAGTTGAGGCCGAACGAGCGGGAGATGCGTTCGCCTCCCCCGCCGCCTAAGCCCATGACGCCCATCATCCCCCCGCCCATGCCCGACACTTCGTTCAGATTCTCCCCCTCGCCGTTGACGTTGTTGGTCTGCGCCGTGGCCGTCAGCCGCTGCTTCTCGCGGAACAGGTGTACGCCCGCGCCGCCCGTGTAGCGGTTGTCGGTGCCGTAGCCGCCGTACACCTTGCCGAACGTGCTGGTGCTGACCCCGTTCTTGGTCACGATATTCACCGTCTTGACCCGCTCGCCGTCGTCCACGCCGGTGAATTTGGCCTTGTCGCTCTTGTCGTCGTAGACCTGCACATTCCTGACCGTGTAGGCCGGGAGGTTTTTCAACGCTGTCTTGGGCTGTTCCGAAAAGAACTCTTTGCCGTCCACGTAGACCTTTTTGATCTGTTCGCCCTGCGCCGTGAGGTTCCCGTTGGCGTCGGCGGCGATGCCCGGCATTTTTTTCAGCAGGTCTTCGCTGGTCGCGTCCGGATTGGTCTTGAAAGCCGAGGCGTTGTATTGCAGGGTGTCGCCCTTGATGACCGTCATCGGGGCCTGGGCCTGCACCGTGACATCCTCGGTGCGCAGCGGTTCCGGCGTCAGCCGGATCGTGCCGAGGTCAATCGTTCCCGACCTTTCGGTTATCTTCCGGACATATTTCTTATATCCGAGATAGGATACGGTCACCTCCGGCTTTTGGAGTTGCGTGGAGAGGCGGAACTTCCCGTCTTTGCCGGTCAGCACCGTGCGCCGAGCGGCGTTCGCGGTGTCCGAAGCGTTCACCGTCACCGCCGCATCCGGAAGCGGCAGGCTGTCGGCCGTCACCGTTCCGGTAATGACCATACGCTGCTGGGCGCCCGCATGATGCGCGGCGCCCAGCAGGGAGAGCAGTATGATCAAGATAATCCGGCGGGCCACAGGCCAAATATAGGGAATTAACTTTTTAGTTTCGGTCTTTTCATCGGGGAACTCCGTTTTTGGTTTTCCGGGCGGTTATCCAAGAGAAGCGGCTCGCGTGCATTCAGCCCGATTCGGCCCGAAGCCTGCGAAGGGTATGCAACGCAGTTGCGGCCCTGCGCCCGGCGAGGTTGCGGGCCGTCCGCTTGCGCGGGATTCTTTATAAATGCCGATAAGGAAAGCTTAACCCTTATACCGTATCCAGCGCAACATTTCGGCGAGCGTCGGTTTTTTGCCGTACATGAAGATGCCCGTGCGGTAGATCTTGGCCGCCAGCGAGACGATCAGCAGGAAAGTGGCGTAGAGCAGCGCCGCCGACAGGGCAACCTCCCAGGCCGGCACCCCGTAAGGCATCCGGGCGATCATAATGATCGGCGAGGTGAACGGGATGATGCTGAACCAGAAAGCCACCGTGCTGGTCGGATCGCGCATCACGTTCATCATCACTACGATAGCCAGGATCAGCGGGATCGTGATCGGCAGCTGGAGCTGCTGGGTGTCCTGCGCGTTCTCCACCGCGCTGCCCACCGCCGCGAACATCGAGGCGTAGAGCAGGTAGCCGCCCGTGAAGAAGATCAGGAAAGCCCCCGTCATCTTCAGCAGGTACATCCCGTCCAGCGACTTGACGATCGAAGCCAGTTCTGTCGGCATCGCGTCCGCGCTGCCCAGAGCGAAGTGCTGGATCGCCAGCATCGCCCCGCCGATCAGCACCACCCAGATGGCAAACTGCGTCAGGGCCACCAGCGCCATGCCGACGATCTTGCCCATCATCAGCTGGAACGGTTTCACCGACGAGACGATCACCTCCACGATGCGGTTACTCTTCTCCTCGATGACCCCCTGCATGATCGCCGCGCCGTAGATGAAGATGAACATATAGATAATGAAGCCCATCGCGTACGAAATGACCATCGACGCCGCCGACGAGCTCTCCTTGGCCGCCTCGCCGCCGTCCGCCTGCGCGTTGAGGAGGTAAGTGGTCAGTGTGGTGCGGACCTGGAGCCGTTGCAGGATCGAATCCAGTCCCGGCACATCGGCTTGCTCGACCCGTTTTTGGTAGATGGCCTGCCGGGCCTGTTCGCGGATATTGCTTTCGATGGCCAGCGTCGAGCTTTCGCGCGTGTAGAGCGTCAGTTCCGAAGGGTTCTCGACGACCTGCGGCCCGACCACCAGGAATCCGTACGCGCCGCTGTACTGCGGCGCCGTGCGCGCGCTGTCGTACGGCATCGTGGTGGGGGTAAAGACGATTCCCTGCCCGCTTTGCAAGGCCGGGGCCACGACGCCGGACGAGTCCACCACCACGATCTCGCGCGTGGAGGAGGGCGAACTTCCGTACATGGCGATCAGCACCGGTACGGCCATGATGCCCACCATCAGGATCGGCATCAGGATGGTGGAGATGATGAAGCTGCGCTTGCGCACCCGCTGGTTGAACTCGCGCTGTATGATAAGGGTAATTTTGCTGTTCATGGTATTTTATTGTTGGTTTCGTCCTCGGCGCCCACCCCGGCGCCGGCCCCATCGGGTTTGCATGGCCTTAAGGCCGTCGCTGCCGCCGAGACCGGCGATTCTGGCGAATCGCAGAAAAGGAAAGTTATTTTTCAGGCGAACCGTTCGAGGCTTCGACCGCCTTTATAAAGATGTCGTTCATCGACGGCACCGACTCCCGGAAACCGTGGATCTCGACCGTCTCGTTGATGCGGCCGACCAGCTCCCGCACCGGGATGCCATCCCGCTCCGGTTTGAGGAGGAGCGATCGGAGCCGTCCCGCGTCCGCTGCCGCTTCCGGAGCGGCCTCTTCCGTCGTGCAGAGCCCCTGCAAAGCGGCCGCCAGCGCCGCCGGATCGCCCGTGAAGTCCACCCGGTAGGTACCCGTTCCCCAGCTGTGCCGGATCTCGTCCACCGGCCCCGTCAGGATATTGCGCGACTTGTTGATCAGCGTGATGTGGTCGCAGATCTCCTCGACCGACGCCATGTTGTGCGTCGAGAAGATCACCGTGGCCCCTTCGTTGCGCAGGTTCAGGATCTCGTCCCGCAGCAGCTGCGCGTTGATCGGGTCGAAGCCGCTGAACGGCTCGTCGAAGATCAGGAGGCGAGGCCGGTGGATCACCGTCACGATGAACTGCACCTTCTGGGCCATCCCTTTGCTCAGCTCGTCGATCTTGCGGTCCCACCAGCCCATGATGCCGAACTTGCGGAACCACTTTTCGAGCTGCGCACGCGCGTCCGCCCGGCTCAGCCCCTTGAGGCGGGTCAGGTAGAGCGCCTGCTCGCCCACCTTCATCTTTTTGTAAAGCCCGCGCTCCTCCGGCAGGTAGCCGATGCGGTAGATGTCGTCCGCCCTCATCGGCCTGCCGTTGAACTCCAGCGTTCCGCTGTCGGGCGCCGTGATGCGGTTGATAATGCGGATCAGGGTGGTCTTGCCCGCGCCGTTCGGCCCCAACAGTCCGTAGACCGAGCCTTCGGGCACCGACAGGCTCACATCGTCCAGGGCCCGGTGCCCGGCGTACTGTTTGACGATGTCCCGGGCGGAGAGTATATTGCTCATAACCAGTAGGAATTTTAGTGTATTATTGTTATGGTACACTGCAAATGTATGCAAAAATTCGGAACATGCAACCGAAATCTTTACATTTGTCGTATGAAAATGCCTGAACCGCGATCATATTATAGTGAGGAGGCCGGAAAAGCCGGTAGGGAGACCAGCCGGTGGCAACGACGGAGGAACTGGGTGACCCTGCTGCGGGTGGCCGTTTTCGGGCTGCTGGTCTTGGATATATACGGAATGGCGGCGCTCGACAGCCGCTTTTGGCTTTGGGCCGCGGTGGGGAGTGTGGTTCTCTTTATTGTGCTCGGCATACTGGACGGGCGCGTGGTGCGCCGTATTCGTTACTACGAAGAGCTGGCGCGGTGCTGCCGGACGGAGCTGGGGGCTTTGGAGGACGATTTCGGCGACCTGCCTACCGGCGAAGAGTTCGCCAACCCCGGCCACGCCTACTCCTCCGACCTCGATCTTTTCGGGGCCGATTCGCTCTTCCGTCGGATCGCCCGTACCGTAACGCCGGACGGGAAGCGGAAACTGTCGGACTGGCTGCTCGAACCTTGCCGCGATGCCGCGGAGATACGGGCGCGGCAGGAGGCCGCGGGCGAGCTGGCCGGGATGCCGGAGTGGTGCCTGCATTTCCGGGTGGCGGGCACGCTGGGCCGGAAAAAGAGCGGAAACGGGCCGGACGGCAGGGCGTGGAGTCTTTTCCTGGCGGAGCCGGAGCTGTTCGGCGGCAGCCTGTGGCGGTGGCTGCCGTACCTGCTGACGGTGCTGACCGTCGGGGCGTGGATAGCGGTGATCGTAGCCGGGGAGCCTTTCGTGTGGCCGGCGGTGATCCTCTCCCTTTTGCAGCTGGGGATCGTCGGGGCCTATGCCAAGCGGGTGGGGCGGATGCAGGAGCGGCTGGAGGTTTTCCTCGGCATGATGGGCAGCTATACCGGATTGGCGGAGATGCTGGCCGGGGCCGGTTTCGAGGCGGCGCGGCTGCGGGAGCTGCACGGGAAGATCGCCGTAGGCGAAGAGGGCGGCGCTTTGGGGGCGTTCCGGGGGTTGGAGCGCGTTATGGCCGGGTTGGAACAGCGGGCCAACCTCTTTGCCGGGCTGGTGACCAATGCCTTGTGGATGCGTGACGTCCATCTGGTGATGCGGCTGGAGAACTGGCGGCGGCGGTACGGGGGCCGGGTCGGGGAGTGGCTTGGCGCGGTGGCCGAGGCCGATACGCTAGTCAGCATGGCCACGTTCCGTTTCGGCCGTCCGGAATATGCCGTGCCGGAGATCACGGACGAGGTGTTATTGGAAGTCCGCGGCGCGGGCCATCCGATGCTGGGGCGCGGCGGAATGGTGACGAACGATCTTCTGGTGCGGGATTTGCATGAGTTCTACATCGTGACGGGAGCCAACATGGCGGGCAAGAGCACCTTTTTGCGGACGGTGGGCGTGGGACTGGTGATGGCTTTGTCGGGAAACGTGGTGTGCGCGCAGGCGTTCCGGTGCCGCCCGACGGCGCTCTTCACCAGCATGCGGACGACGGACAACCTCTCGAAGGGAACCTCCTATTTCCACGCCGAGCTCCTGCGGTTGCAGGAGCTGGTGCGGACGGCGGAGCGCGAAGAGCGGCTCTTCATCATCCTCGACGAGATGCTCAAGGGAACCAATTCGCAGGACAAGCTGAACGGTTCGCTGCGGTTCCTTGAGAAGCTCGCCTCGTACCGGGTGGCGGGGCTGGTGGCCACGCACGACCTGGCGCTGGGCGGATTGCAGGAGCGTTTCCCGGACCGATTCCGGAACGTCTGCTTCGAGATCGGCCACCGGGGCCGCGAGATCGTTTACGACTATAAACTCCACCCGGGGGTGAGCCGCAACATGAACGCCTCGATCCTGCTCGAACAGATGGGGCTGATATAATAACCGGGCGATGGCGCTCGTTTTCGGTGTAAAAAACATACATTTGCATAATACGAAACGGCGGCCGGGCCATTCCGGAAGGTCGGATCGTCGGGGCATGAAATAAAGGTGTACAGCTATTAAAAAAGGAATTTGGAGATTGTTGAGGGTCGTGGTCGTCGGGCCTGGCGCTGATACC
>JAJBVQ010000076.1 GCA_020859745.1 Rikenellaceae bacterium | reverse complement strand
TAGTACTCTAAAAAAACAACCGAAAACAGTTTCGACTAAAACTGTGCAAATACAGCATCAACTGCAGCAAATCATTAATGATTATTCCGTAGAATAGTTATCTTAAACAAAACTTCACGGAATTATTTACCTATTAGTCTTTCAATCAGGAAGTAAACAATCTTTATTCAAGTTTTCATCAGTTTTTTAATTTATGGCTTATTCGCCTCGTGCGGTTCGCAGAGCCGTACCTCTCCACTACCGCGAGATGGCTCGATTCGGTGAGTACCGCCGTTCCGCTGCGCATCGGCGCACGGAGCGACCTGAAGCATATCACCGCCGAATATCTGATCCGAAATATCGACGCGGCGTTCGACCAGTGGCGGAGTGCGCCGTGGGCGAAAGACTATACTTCCGAAGAGTTCTGCGAATGGGTGCTCCCGTACCGCACAGTGAGCGAGCGGCTGGAAGATTGGCGGGCGGCGGCACTCAATCTACCCATACCCGCCCAAGACTCCTTGCGACGGTTGGCCGATATGTAGAGCCTTCCTTAGCCCTGATTAACAATACCGGTATCTACTACAATATCGGTATGGGTGGTTTTCCGCTGCCGATGACCTTCTCGGATATGATCTCCGTCCGGCGTGGAGAGTGCGGACAAATGATCGACTTTGCCCTAAGGTTATTCCGGGCCTACGTGATACCGGCAGCGATGGACTACACCCCCGGGTGGGCCAACCGCAGCAGCGGACACGTCTGGAACGCACTGGTGCTGTCTGACGGCAAGAGCCGCGAGATCGGCTACAATCCGGACGGCCACAACCGCTATGTCCACAAGTTTTTTAAGGTTAACCGGCAGTGGTTCTCACCGAAGCGGAGCAATCCGCTGTATGTCTTGCGGGAGAACGAAGAGGCGCCCGACTTCTTTGCCGAGGGCAGGATGGAGGAAGTGACCAAGCAATACGGCATGCCAATATCGGACATAACAGTCAGTGGCCTGCACAAGGGCGACTATAAGGTGGCCTGGCTCTGCACGTTCCACAACGCGCAGTGGGCGCCGGTAACATACGCGTCGGTCAAGGGGCGAAAGGCTGTATTCACAGATATGGCACGGGGCATACACTTTTGGGAAATAATGAACCGATAGCCTATATATCGACAACGGCCAAGGGATTGTCTATCTGCCGGCGTATTACCCAAACTGACGTGCCGGGCATCACTTCGTATTTTGCATGAAGACGGAACGGTCGAAGTGCTTGCCTTCAATACTGTTCACCGGCAACCCCTGACCATCAACCGTAAATACCCGAAGCATCCGGATTTCGACCGGTACGAGAAAGAGATGATCGGCGGCTGGTTCGAGGGGGCTAACCGGACGGACTTCTCGGATGCTACAACATTACTGACTATTGTTCGGCAGCAGGCTTGTCAGATAGAGCGGCTCGCGGTACCGACCAAGTACACCACACAACCATACCGCTACATTTCAACGCAGTGCGGGAACCTGGCAGAGGTGGAGTTTTACAGCGGCAATGTACCTCTGACGGGCAAGCCGATCGGCTTTGCGGGCGAGGTGCCGGAGCGGGAACCGGGCGCCCTCTTTGACGGGAATATGGAGAGCTTTTTCAACACGCCGGACACGACTGGGATATGGGCGGGAGTGGACTTGTGCGTTCCGAAAACAATAACGGAGATTGCCGTTGCGGCGCAAACGGATGATAACGAAATTCGGCTGGGGGACACGTATCAGTTGTATTACTGGCAGGACGGCTGGCGACCGACCCCGGCGGCAGTGGCCGGGGATTATCGGCTGACGTGGACCGACCGGCAAATACTCTTTATCTGTTGCGCAACCTCTCGCGGGGCGTGGAATAAAGGGCGTTCACTTACGAGAAGGGGAAGCAGGTATGGTGGTAAACATAAAAATCGCTTCTCATGAGGCGATGAATCGAAATATGTGCCTTTACCCAACAGGATGGCAAAGAAGAATCAGATACCTAACTTTTTTCTACTGATATTCTACCTGAATAGAGAGCCTGAATGTTATATATCTGACATAAAGAGAAATAGACCGCCCTTCGGGCGGTCTATCGTAGCCACAACAGGACTCGAACCTGTATTTAAAGTTTAGGAAACTTCCGTTCTATCCCTTGAACTATGCGGCCATGCCGGCCCCGTCAGTGTCATACGGGGCCATTATCTTTAACGGCTTTCCGGCCGTGATTATTTTCCCATCGTACCCCCGTCGTAAGCCCAGCGCAGGTAGATAGCCCCCCAGGTAAATCCCCCGCCGAACGAGGCGAGGATCAGGTTGTCCCCTTTCTTGAGCCTGGTTTCGTAGTCCCACAGGCAGATCGGAATGGTCCCCGCCGTTGTGTTACCGTATTTCTCGATATTGACCATGCACCGGTCCGCCGGAAGACCCATCCGGCTTGCCGTGGCGTCGATAATGCGTTTGTTGGCCTGGTGAGGTACCAGGTAGCGCACATCCTCCACGGTCAGGTGGTTGCGCTCCATGATCTCCACAGCAGTATCGGCCATGTGCGAAACCGCAGCTTTGAACACCGGCTGCCCTTCCTGATGCACGTAGTGCCATTTGTTGTCCACCGTCTCGTGCGATGCGGGATAGCACGAGCCTCCCGCCTTGAGGTAGAGGTGGACAGCCCCGGACCCGTCCGAGTGCAGGCTGGCGTCGATCAATCCGAGCCCCTCCGTATTCGGTTCCACCAGCACGGCCCCTGCACCGTCCCCGAAGATCGGGCAGGTGGTCCGGTCTTCATAGTCGATGATGGAGGACATTTTATCGGCCCCCACAACGATGATTTTCTTATAAGCACCGGCTTCGATAAACTTCGCGGCGGTGGTCAGGGCGAAGAGAAACCCGCTGCACGCGGCCGAGAGGTCGAACCCGAACGCTTTGGTCAATCCGGCTTTATAGGCGATAAGATTCGCGGTGCTCGGAAATGCCATATCGGGGGTCACGGTGGCGCAGATCACCAGGTCGATATCCTGGGGGTCGACCTGGGTCTTCTCCAACAGGTCTTTGACGGCCCGCTCGCCCATATAGGAGGTGCCTTTCCCTTCGCCTTTGAGGATGTGACGGGTCTTGATCCCGATGCGGGTCATGATCCATTCGTCGGAGGTGTCGACCATCCGGCTGAGCTCTTCGTTGTCGAGTATGTATTTGGGCAGATAGGCACCTACTCCGGTAATGGCTGCTGTAATCTTATTCGCGGTCTTACTCATGCTTCTCCTTTAATTGTTCGTTTTTGTCACTACCCGCAGAGAACTGCCGCTTTTTAACTTCGTTTTCCTCGCGCTACCTCGCCAAAGCCCGATAGCGGTCTCTGGTCTCGGCACGCTGCTCGGTTGTAAAAAGCGGCACCAAAAACTTTTGAGATAGCTGCGCTACTCTTTAGGCTCCGCAGTCCTCAGTCTTTGAAATTCCTTTTGGGTCGGGGCAATAAGGCAACTCAGGCGTTGCAAGGCTTTAAAGTTGCCTTATTGCTCCCGGCCCAAAGAAAAGGTTTCAGGAACGGGGTACCCGGCAGGCCCAAGAGATGCGTTAGCATCTCAGAAAGTTTTTCTGGTTCTCTTTGTTCACAAAGAGAACAGTACCCTCCAAGGGTAGTTATAAAACGAACGGTTAAAAATAAAAAAGGGATTCGGCATTCGATCTTAAAATCAGTTGCCGAAAGCCTTTTTAAATTGCGATACCATATCCGTACGCGCAGCGCGTTCCGTGAGCAGTATCATATTGGTGATAGCCTTGGCCGACGAGCAGCCGTGGCCGATAACGACAGTCGAGTTGATGCCCAGCACCGGCGTGCCGCCCACATTCTCGTAATTCAGCCCTTCGAGGACCGGAGAGATCATCCCCTGCTCGTGCAGGATATGGTAGAACCCTTCGACCGTTTTGAGCAGCGTGTTGCCCGAGAAACCGTCGCAGACCACCACATCCGCCACATCCGCCGTCAGCAGGTGCTTGCCCTCTACATTCCCCACGAAGTTGTATTCCCCCGCCGCACCCCGCTCCGCCATCAGCGGATAAGTAGCCTTCGTCAGCAGGTTACCCTTTTCCGGCTCCTCGCCGATATTGAGCAACGCCACACGCGGATTCGGAATACCCAGCGTTTCGCGCGCATAGATGCTCCCGATGGTCCCGTACTGCGCCAGCACCTCCGGCTTGCAGTCCGCATTCAGCCCCACGTCGAGCAGCAGGACATCGCCCCCCGCCACAGTCTTGAATGCCGTGGCGATAGCCGGCCGGATCACCCCCTCAATCAGCCCAACTCCCTGCATGGAGCCCACCATCATCGCCCCCGTGCTGCCCGCACTGGCGAAACCGGAAATATCCCCTTCGCACAGACGGCGGAAACCGACGACGATACTCGAATCGCCCTTCTGGGCGAAAGCCTTTACCGGGTGGTCCCCCATGGCGATGACCTCGGAAGTGTGGACCGTTTCGACCCGCGGATCGTCCAGCAGTCCGAACGCATCGTGAGCCTTCAAGGCTTCGCGATCGCCGAACAAGACGAGGGTCGTCCCTTCCGATAAATGCGTCAAGGCCGCATGGGCGCCCTCCACGGTCACCCGCGGAGCAAAATCGCCACCCATTGCATCAAGGCCTATTCTCATAATTTATGACGTTAGGTTCGTGATGGTTTTGTTACAAACCGGTCGCAAAACAAGTCCCCCGCTAATGTACAGGCGATTTCCTTTGCGACCGTAAGTTACGCGGCCTGTATGCGGTTTGTCGAAAAAAAACCGCGGCCGGAGGTTCCAGCAATGTGCCGGGTAACGGCAATAATGCCGCCGCCAGACAATAGAGCTACTGGCCTTTAACTTCCATCGCTTTCTTACCCCGGTAGAACCCGCATTCCGGGCATACGCGGTGGTACAGGATCGTAGCCCCGCAGTTGGAGCAGGTAGCCAGCGTCGGCGCTACGGCTTTGTAGTGAGTTCTTCTCTTGTCACGACGGGTCGACGAGACCTTGTGTTTAGGATGTGCCATTTTTCTTTATCTGCTTATTTATTGTATTCTTACTTATCGTCTTCTTTCAACTCTTTGAGCGCCGCGAACGGACTTTCCCCTTCGTCCGCACCACTTTCATGCGCCAATGCATCGAACTCCTCTTCGCTCACGATCCGGAACCGTTTCAGCATATCGGGATTGCACTCCCGGATATCCGGATGCACCCGCTGGAACGGCAGCGAGAGGATAATGCTCTCGTAAATATACTGTCCCAGATCCAGCGAATCCTCCGCCGGAGATATCCACAGCACATCCCCGTCGCTGTTATTCGCCGCCTCGTGCGCATCGCCCGAGTACTGTTCCCCTTCCGGGATGGACGCGCTGATCTTCACCACCGGATGCCCTTCGAAATGCACCGGGCACAGGAATTCGTCCAGGCAACGGTCGCAGGTCAGCAGCACCTCCGCGTCGATCGTAACGGCCAGTTCCATCATTGAAGCGTGTTTGACCGCCTCCACACGGGCCTCTCCCCGTCCGCTGGTCACCTCCGATTCCGGCCACCGTTCGAAGAAACGGTCGTCGACCGGGAAGTCATAAGTATAGCTTTCACCCGCCTTAAGGCCGTGAAAATCTATCTTATATGTCGGATTCGCGCTCACCGAGGGCTGAATTAGCATCCCGCAAAGGTAATCATAAATTCAGAATTCGCAATGAAGTGGTCATATTTACCCCTGCGGCACGCCCTGCGCAAATGTCGCGGGGTCGGCCGAGACCATGGAGAAATCGCAGAGCACGATAGCCGTCATCGCCTCGACCACTACCGGCACCCGCAAGGCGATGCAGGCGTCGTGCCGCCCGTGCACAATCAGCGGCTCGACCTTCCCGCCGGCAAAATTGTAGGTCTCCTGCATCGTGGCAATGCTCGACGTAGGTTTCACCACCACCCGGAACACGATGGGGTTCCCGTTGGTAATCCCGCCGTTGATCCCCCCGGCGTAATTGGTACGCGTGGTACCGTCGGCCGCGATGATGTCGTCGTTGTGCTCGCTGCCGCGCATCCGCGCCGCCGCAAAACCGGCGCCGAATTCCACCCCCTTAATGGCGGGGATCGAAAAAAGGGCATGACTCAAGGTAGCTTCAATGGAGTCGAAAAACGGCTCCCCCCAGCCCACGGGAATCCCCGTGGCGGTGCATTCGATGATGCCGCCCAGCGAATCCTGTTCGTCCACGGCACGCTGCACGGCGGCCTCGATATCTGCCGGCTGGGTATATCCGCCTATTTCCAATATACGGCTCTCCACTTTGACCGATTCGCCCAGTATCTTCTTCGCTATCGCTCCGGCTGCTACGATCCCCAAGGTAATTCGTCCGGAGAAATGGCCGCCGCCCCGGTAGTCGCTGTATCCGTGCCACTTTTCGCGCGCCACATAGTCCGCATGCCCCGGACGCGGCTGCGTCACCAGGTTGGAGTAATCCCCTGAGCGGGTATTGGTATTCCGGAACACGACGGTCAACGGAGCACCGGTGGTATATCCGTTGAAAACGCCGGAAACGATATGCGGTTCGTCGGCTTCTTTGCGGGGGGTGGTGCCTTTGGCCCCGGCTTTCCGCCGGTCGAGGTCGGCGTTCAGGTCGGCTTCGCTCAATGCTATACCGGCGGGCACGCCGTCCACAACGATTCCGATCAACTCGCCGTGGGACTCCCCGAATATCGATACCCTGAATTTGCGCCCGAAACTGTTCATATAACTTTTGTAATTAATCCTTCGTTTTATCTCTACCCCTGTATGGGACTGCCGCTTTTTGTAAAAAGCGGCACCAAAAACTTTTGAGATAGCTGCGCTACTCCTTAGTCTGCCGAAGTCCTCATTCTTTGGGGCGCGGGAGCGGCGGCCTTGAAGCAACAACGACCTTTTGGCCGCCGTTCACCGCACCCCAAAAACTAAGGCTGTGATAGATTTAGGATGCGCCAGCATCCTCGAAAGTTCTTTGCGGAGCTTTCTTTCAAGAAAGCGACAGTGCGGTGCGGGTAGAGATAAAAACGAACGGTTTTATTTTAAACGTATGTTTTTGAGGTCATTCCAGAAGCAGGGATACGATTTGTCCACCGCCTCCGCCCCCTCGATCACGACCGGCTGCGAAGCCCGCAGCGCCGCCACCGCCGTCGCCATCGCAATGCGGTGGTCATTGTGGCTGTCCAGCAACGCATCCCGCACAGCCAGCGAGCCGTCCCGCTCCTTCAAGCCAGGCATCGCCATCA
>JAJBVQ010000046.1 GCA_020859745.1 Rikenellaceae bacterium | reverse complement strand
GTTGATCTCGCTGCCGCCGGTACCGTCGATGGAAACGGTGCTCCCGGCCGACCGTTTCCTGCGGGTGAAGTCGATGAAAAGGTTGCGCGCGATGGTGTAGACCCACTGCCCGAAGGTGTACTCGGGGTTGTAGCGGGGCAGGTTGAAATAGGCTTTGACGTAGGTCTCCTGAATGATGTCGCAGGCGTCCTGCTCGTCGCCGCACTTGCTCAGGGTGGCGGCGTAAAGCTGGCGCCGGTAGCGGTCAAACAGGGTCTCGTAGCAGATGGCGTTGCCGGCGAGGATCAGCTCGATCAGCTGCTGGTCGGTCAGTTTTTCGGGCGTTATATCCATAGGCGCTGGCTGGGTCTGAGTTTGCGGCCGATCCAGAGGATCAGCTCTCCGGCGGGGGCGCAGAGGTCGTGCGCCAGGTAGGACCACATCAGGCGGCGTTCGCCGACGCGCCGGGCGATTATCCGGACGGTGAGGGCCATGGTCAGTTCCCGCAGGATGAAGAGGCTGGCGGCGACGATCCACAGCACGGGCGGCAGCAGGACGAGGATGGCCGCAGTCCCCAACGTCAGCAGGGCGCGGGTCAGCAGTTCCGCGATCACGGAGATCCGCACGCTCCATGGGTAGAGATCGAAGGCCGCGCTGCGGTAACGCCTTTCGGAGCGCCACCACTTGAGGCCGCCCCACTGGAACTGTCGCATGGTAGCCGACGGGTTGAGCATCACGCTGGTGCGCCGGGAGCAGACCGGGGCGATCTTCTGGACGAAGAGGTCGTCTTCGCCGAGGGTCATGCGCAGATGGGTGTAACCTTTGTTGCCGAAAAAGAGGCGCTTGGTGTAGCCGATGTTGTTGTAGATGCCGCGGTAAACATGTCCGCGGATAGCGGAGTTGAGGTACCGGATCGAAGTCGTGAGCCGCTGGCAGCGCATGATTTTATTGGCCAGCCCCGGTTTCCGCTCGATGCCGGTGTAGCCGATGACGAGCTGTCCGCCGTTAAATCCCCGCGCCATGATGGAGAGCCATTTCTCGGAAACCGGAACGGCATCGGCGTCGGTAAAAACGATGTTGTCGTATTTGGCTGCTTTGATCCCGACGGTCAGGGCCAGCTTGCGGCTGTGGCGGAACACGGGGTCGGCTTTGATGGTGGTGAACCGCAAGTGCGGATATTGCGCCTGCATCATGAGCAGCTCGTCGGTGAGGTCGGTTTCGCTGCCGTCGTCCACGACTACGACTTCGTAGTTCGGGTGATTTTGCGTCAGTAATTTGGGTAAATGTTCGGTAATATAGTCGGGATCATCAGCCACGACAACGACCACGGATACCGGTGGCGTGGTCGCCCCTTCGGGCTCCCGCAGGCTGTGCCGGTGCGTCGCCACACGACCGTAACGCATCCAGTAGACGATCTGGACGGCGGCGCAGGCGATAAGCAGGACGATGATAAGGATCTGGTAGGGGGGGTAGCTGGCTATAAACTCTTTCATGCACTGAATCGGGGTGGGTCGGACGGTGTTGCCGCCGGATGTGGGGGCGGCATGCAAATATACTACATTTCCGCGCGAATTTATAGCATGAAACTGCGTTCGATCCGGAGCAGGTCGGTTTTGCGGCAGATGCCGCCGCTGTACCCGGTCAGGTTGCCGTCGGAGCCGATAACCCGGTGGCAGGGGATAAGTATGGGCAGGCGGTTGCGCCCGTTGGCGCCGGCTACGGCCCGCACGGCGGTCGGCTTTCCGATCATCGCGGCTTCCCGGGCGTAAGAAATGGTAGTCCCGTAAGGAATGGTCATCAGGGCGGCCCACACTTCCAGCTGGAACGGGGTCCCCACCGGATGCAGCGGCACACCGAATGCCTGCCGTGTCCCGGCGAAATATTCCCCGATCTCCTCCGTCAGCTGTGTCAGGAATGGGTGGCTTCCGTCGATGATCTCTGCGCCGGGCAGGTACCGCGACAGGTCGCCCAACTCCCGTTCGAGGTGGACGTTGTCGGTGAAGTCGAAAAGCACGATGCCCCGCTTCGAAGCGATGGCGGTCATCTCCCCCAGCGGGGTGCCGACCGTTTGCCGGAAAAGGATCACAGGGGAGTCGTTCAAACCGGTATCGTTATTTTAGAACATGAAAGAGAGGCCGATATTGACCTGCTGCACGTTAGGCCCTTCGTCGGAGACGAAGATGCTTTGGGGGTAGTACCGGGCCGAAAGGGCTACCCATTTGTAGCCGACGTTGCATTCGACGCCGTAATGGAAGTTGCGCAGGTTCAGTCCGTTGTGTTGTTTCTTGGTGTGCATGTCGCCCTCCGCGTCGCGGTATTTGACTTTGGTGTGCCCCTGCAGGCGCACGCCCCCGATCACGCCGAAGTTGACGAATCCGGGTGCCCGCCGTCCGTTTTTACTGCGCCCGAACTGGAATTCGGCCAGCAGCGGGATATTCAGGTAAACGGTGGTCAGTTTCGATTTTTTCAGGTCGATGCCCGCTTCGTCGTATTTCAAATCGGGTACGATATAGCCGGACGGGTCCTGGGTCAAAGAGATGTTCTTGTCGAAGCGGAAGTTATTCATCTCCAGCCCGAGGCCGGTGATCAGCCCGAAATGGCGGTTGGAGACGATAACGAGGTCGGCGAAATTGACGTTCACGCCGATGGATTTCGGGGTCTGGCGCAGGTAGCCGGCTCCGTCGGGCAGGCTGAGGCTCCCCAGGTTCTTGACCAGCCCGTTGTAGTAGATGCCGACGCCGGCCCAGTGGCCGCCGTGCCATTTCCACCGCTTGGGCGGCCGCGCGGAGCTGCTGTACGAGTCGCCGCCGGAGTAGTCCGTGAAGTTATAGTTGTCGATAGCCTGGCCTTCCGTCTCGTGAACGCCGACTTGGCGGATAACGAGCCCTTCGGACTCGATGGCGATGGTGTCGACGGCTTCCGTTTCCTGTGCCGCTGCGGGCAGCGCGATCAGGCCGGCCGCCAGTGCCGGAATGATAAAGGAAAGTTTTTTCATGGTTCTCTGTTTTATCACGCGCCGGAGCACCGGCGGTATTTTTTGCAGGGTATATGAACAAATATACGGTTTTTCGGTGAATATGCCACCCTGCGGATAAGAAAATTCCGCAAAAGTCGTGCCGCGTCTCCCCCTTCCGTATCCCCGTCACTCCCGTACGCAGCGGACGGAAAGAGCCGAGGCGCAGGAGGCGGTGCTTATGGCGTCGTCGAACGGGAATACGGTGGTCGGGACGATGGTCAGGAAATAGGCGGTTTTCGTGGGGCTGATGGTGCTGGAACGCCAGTGGCCGTACCTGCCGGCCTCCACGATCTCGGAGGTGAACCCGAAACGGCTGCCTGTTGCGGGGTACCAGCAGGTGGTGCTGTGCGCCGGATCGGAAAAAAAGCAGAAGCCTGCCGCGGCTCCTTCCTCGAAGTCGGGGGCGGTGGCGTTAGGGGTTCCGGCCGCGGCCTGTTCGACGCAGAAAAACGACCACGGGCTAAGTTCCTCCGCACCGCTTCGCGGCACCCGCCACCCTGCCGGACAGGGGTCGAAAAGGGTCTTAGCGCCGTCCCGCCACAAGGCATTGTTGCGCGGTGCGGTCCAGTCCCAATCGTTCGATGCGTCCGTGAAATAGAAGCCGGAGAGGGGATCAACAGCCGATCCCGGCGTCCCGTTCCGCCTGGTCGTAGCCTTGGCTGAGCTCGGCGAAGGCTTCGGCAACGGTGTCGATGCGGCGCGCCTTGTAGGCGTTGGCCCCCGCAAAGGCGAAACCGCCCTGCATGTTGCCCCGGTAGGCGTTGTAGAGGGCGATCATGATGCAGTATGGACTGCGGCTGATGTCGCAGGTCTTGATGCAGTGGAACGGGCAGCTGGCGGGCTGTTTCTGCCCGTCGCGCACTTTGACCATAAACGGGCTCACGATAGCCCGCCCCGGCATTCCGACCGGGCTTTTGATGATCTCGACGTCCGCCTGCGCGGCGTCGAGGTAGGCTTGCTTGAACGCGGCCGAGGCGTCGCACTCGGCGGTGGTTACGAAGCGGCTGCCCATCTGGACGCCTGCCGCGCCGAGCCGCATGATGCGGTAGATGTCCTCGCCGGTGTAGATGCCCCCGGCGGCGATCACGGGGATCGCGACGCCGTATTTCTCTTCGAAAATGCGCACCTGCTCGATCACTTTCGGCAGGATATTTTCGAGGGCGAAGCCGGGGTCTTGTATCTCGTCGAGCTTATAGCCGAGGTGGCCTCCCGCTTTGGGGCCCTCCACGACGATGGCGTCGGGCAGGCGGTCGTAATTGTTTTTCCACTTCTCGCAGATTACTTTGGCGGCGCGGGCCGACGAAACGATGGGTGCCAGCTTGGTGGCACTCCCTTCGGGGAGGTAGGAGGGCAGGTCGAGAGGCAGCCCGGCGCCGGAGAATATGATGTCGGCCTTCTCGGCCACGGCGGTGCGCACCATGTCGCCGAAATTGGTCATGGCGACCATGACGTTGACGCCGATGATGCCTTTGGCTTTTTCGCGGGCTTTGCGGAGCTCTTCTTTGAGCCCGAGTATGGCGGCTTCGAGGTAGTTGGGGGAGAGGTCTTTGTGGATGAGGCCGAGTCCGGCGCACGAGATGACGCCGATTCCGCCCTGGCCTGCAACGGCCGCGGCCAGGCCCGACAGCGATACGCCTACGCCCATGCCGCCCTGGATAACGGGGAAGCGGGCCAGCAGGTCGCCGATCTTGAGTGATTTCATTCGAATGGGGTTGCGCGGCACGGGGCCGCGGGTGAACAGTAAAGCGCCCGGCACCATCGGAGCGCCGGGCATCTTAACTAACGGTTGGATGGGTACAAAAGTATAACGAAATCCGGGATTTCCGCCATCCGGTTGTTTTTATTTCAGTTACCGGCCGTTTTTGTGTCGGTCGGGAAGCCGGGCGGGCCGTGTTATTTCAGCCCCCGGCGGCGCAGCAGCGGCTCTTTCGATGGCTCGGCCCCGCGGAAGTCGCGGTAGAGCACGTCGCCGTCGGCGGTGCCTCCGCGGCTCAGCATCGTGCGGAATTTAGCGGCGATCTCCGGGTTGAACAGGTCGCCGGACTCCACATAGGCGTTAAAAGCATCGGCATCGAGCACTTCGGCCCAGATATAACTATAGTATCCCGAAGAATATCCGCCGCTGAAGATGTGCTGGAAGTAGGTGGACTTGTAACGCGGCTCGATCTGCGGGATCATCCCCAATTTGCCCATCGAAGCGGCCTCGAACGCCGTCACGTCGATCGGCTGCCCGGCGGTCAGGGTGTGGTAGTCCATGTCCAGCACCGAAGCGGCGAGGTATTCCACCGTGGCGAAGCCCTGGTTGAACAGGCCGCTGCGGGCGATCTTCTGGGCCATTTCCGCCGGGATCGGCTCGCCGGTCTGGTAGTGCCGGGCATACAGGGCCAGCATCTCGGGCTGTACGGCCCAGTTTTCCATCACCTGCGAAGGCAGCTCGACGAAGTCGCGCTCCACGCCTTTCAGCCCGCGGTAAGGCACCATCGAGAAGAGCTGGTGCAGGCCGTGGCCGAACTCGTGGAAGAAAGTGTTCACTTCGTCGAGGGTCAGCAGGGCCGGCGCGTCGGCGGTCGGCTTGCTGAAGTTGCAGACGATCGACACGACGGGCGCCACGCGCCGTCCCGTCGAATCGTAGGACTGGCTGCGGAAAGTGGTGCACCACGCCCCGACGCGCTTCCCTGCGCGGGGGTGGAAGTCGAGGTAGAGTACGCCGAGGCTGGTCGTCCCGTCGGTGTCGATCACTTCGAATACGCGGTTGTCAGGATTGTATTTCGGTATGTCGGTCAGTTCGCGGAAGGTGATGCCGTAGAGTTTGTTGGCCAGCCCGAACACGCCGTTGCGCACGCTGTCGAGCGCGAAATAGGGCCGCAGCTCGTCTTCGTTCAGGTCGTACTTGGCCTTGCGGAGTTTTTCTGCGTAAAACCACCAGTCCCAGGAGGCGAAAGTGCTGTCGCCGGTCTCTTGGATTTTGATCTCCCGCATCTCGGCCAGTTCGCCCTTGGCACGTTCCAGGGCCGGCGTCCAAAGTTCCGTCAGCAAGGCGTACACCGCTTCCGGCGTCTTGGCCATCTGGCGATCCAATACGTAGGCCGCGTGGGTCGGGTACCCCAGCAGGTTGGCCCGTGTGAGCCGCAGGTTGGCGATGGAGTCGATCACAGCCTTATTATCCCGCCCGTCATTATGGTCGCAGCGGGTGAGGTAGCCTTTATAGAGCTTTTCGCGCAGGCCGCGGTTCTCGGCGTATTGCAGGAAGGGGATCATGCTGGACTTGTCCAGCGTGAAGGCCCATTTACCCGCTTCGCCGCGGCTTCCCGCTTCATGCGCAGCGGCGTCGACGACGCTCTGCGGCAGCCCTTTCAGGTCGTCCTGATTGTCGATAATAAGGACGAATTCGCCGTTGTCCCCCCGCAGGTTCCGCCCGAAGTTGATCGAGAGCATGGAGAGCTGTTCGTCCACCTGACGCAGTTTGGCCTGGTCGTCGGCCGAAAGTTCGGCGCCGCTGCGTACGAAACCCCGGTACATCTTTTCGGTCAGCCGCCGCTGGAGGCTGTCGGCGCAAAGGCTGTCGCACCCATCGTAGACCGCCTTGACGCGGGCGAAAAGTTTCGGGTTGAGGCTGATGTCGCTCCCGTGCCGGGTCAGTACCGGTGACATTTCGCCTTGTATCCGCTCCAGCTCCGGGGTCATGTCTGTGCCGGTCACGCAGCCGAACACGGACGATACGCGGCGCAGAAACTCGCCGCTGTTATCATAGGCCAAAATCGTATTTTCGAAAGTCGGCGCGCCGGGGTTGTCCACGATGGCGTCGATCTCGGCCTTTTCGCGGGCCATGCCTTCCCGGAAAGCGGGGATATAGTGTTCGGGCCGGATCTGTTCGAACGGCGGTACCCCGAACGGGGTTTCCCACTCGGTGAAGAAGGGGTTGTCGGTGCCGGAGGTTTTGGGGCCGCAGGAGGTGAGCGCTGCGGCCGCGCAGAGGGCGGTCATGACGAGTCGGTTCACTTTTATTTGGTGTTTATCAGGTTTGAGTTGTACTTTTGTTTTATCGTACGGTTATTATTATCGGGCGCAGCCTGTGGAAGCCGGCAATTTATTGCGGGCCTCCGCGGGGGGAGGCTGCGGCCCGTCCGCTGACGCGGATATAATATAACCGTAGGAACAAAAGTACGACTTATTTTTTAGCGGAAAAACAACGATGCATCTTTTCTATACGCCTGATATGACGGACGCTGCGATTTACCGGCTGGGGCCGGAGGAGTCGCGGCACGCGGTGGGGGTGC
>JAJBVQ010000251.1 GCA_020859745.1 Rikenellaceae bacterium | reverse complement strand
GCTTCGGGGTGGTGCCTGCCGTGGTGGTCTTTACCATGCTGTCGGGCGGCAGCGTGGATGGCTTTCCGGCATGGCTGGCCTATGCCGGTTTCCTGATCGCCGCCTTTTCGGCCCTGAGGTTGGCGAAATTCAATATCGACGAGCGGCAGCACGAGGAGTTCCGCGGACTGCCGACGCCCGCCTGCACCCTGTTTTTCGCGGCCCTGCCGATGCTGGGCTGGGAATGGGTGTGGCACCCGGCGGTGCTGCTGGCGCTGACGGTCGTTTTTTCGGCCCTGCTGGTGTGCGACATGCCGATGTTCTCGCTCAAATTCAAAACTTTCGGGCTGGAAAAAAACAAGCTTAGATACGTTTTCATTCTTCTTTCCGTTATTTTCATCGTCTGGCTCTGGCTGGCCGCCCCGGCGATGATCATTCTGGCCTACATCGTGATCTCGACCGGACGGGCGTTGCTTTGCCGCAAGTGCGTAAAGGATTGATAATGTGGAATGTGCGGATTTCGGGAAATTTCCGTACCTTTGCCCCGCTTCGTGCCGCCTGCCGGCGTACACTTAATGGATAATCACCGATGGGAAACACCCCGGTCAGGACATATCTTTTGCGCGGTTTGGCCGCTGCCGCCTTTCTGATCCTGCTGCCTTCGGGCGCGGCGGGTCAGAACAACGGCTCGACGATCATCCGCTACCCGGTGGACAACAGTTCGAGCAACTCCACGGGGCTGCTGCCGGGCCAGATGATCGAGCGGGACACGATCGACAAGGCTTTGCGGCCCAAAAAACCGTTGGAGTCGTTCTACTTCGACGATTCGACCCGGGCGCGGCGCATCTTTTCGTGGACGGCGTCGATGGACGACAACAACATCACGCTTCGGGACATGGACACCACCATCGCGGAGTTCCAGCGCGATTATCCTTTTATGCGGAAAGGAGTGGGCAGCGCGAGCCTCGGAAACGTAGGCGGGGCGACAATTCCGCTCAACTATTTCGACCGTCCGCAGTTCCGCAATTTCTCTTTTTTACAGGCTTGGGCGTCCTATCTGATGACTCCGGAACAGATTTTGTTCTATAACGCCCGGACGCCTTATACCAATATCTCGTACCAGATGTCGGGCCAGCGGGCCAAGGAGGAGCAGCTGTTCCATGCGGTGATCTCGCAGAATATCTCGCCGTCCAGCTCCATCAACCTGGACTACAACTCGGACGGGATGAAGGGGCAGTACGAGCGGCAGAAGGCGCTGGACCGCTATTTCTCGGCGAACTTCGCCCATACGGGCAAGCGGTACGCGATCCACGGGGGGTATATCTACAACGTGGGGGATATACAGGAGAACGGCGGGATCGAGGATATGCGCGACGTGACGGACACGGTGATGGATATGACGGAGAATATCCCGGTGCGGCTGGACGCCAAGGCGGACGCGCGCAACCGTTACAAAGGGAACACGTTCTACTGGACGCAGTCCTACGGGATACCGCTCCGGCGGCAGCGGGCCACGGACGAGCTGACCTTGTCCAAGATACCGACGGTGTTCATCGGGCAGTCGTTCCAGTACACGGCCTTCAAGAAGATCTATTCGGACGCCGTGAAGGCGCCGACGGGATCGGCGGGGGAAGAGGAGAGCGTGCCGTTCTACGACCATTTTTATATGAGCCCGGACAAGACCTACGACTCGATCCGCCAGTCGATGATGGATGTCAAGTTCTTCATGCAGCTCCAGCCCTACAACCGGGACGGGGCACTGGGGCTGGTGACGGCGGGGATCGGCGACGAGCTGAACAGTTATTATTACTACGTGCCGGAGGCCTACCAGGGGATGTACGGCAAGGGGGGAAAACAGAGTAAGAATTCGATCTATGTGTACGGCAAGGTGGAGGGGGCGGTCAGCCGCTACATGCGGTGGTCCGCCGACGCCAAGCTGCACATGATCGGGTACCGGAGCGGGGATTTCGATGTGGGCGGCAAGTTGTCGCTTTCGGCTTATATCAGGGATAAGCCGCTGACATTGGACGCTTCGGTGCGCTTCTCGCTGCGCGAGCCGGATTTCTGGCAGCAGAACTACTTCTCGAACCACTTCGCGTGGTCGAACCACTTCTCGCAGGAGAAGACTACGCTCATCACCGCGGCATTCAAGGTCCCCGACGTGGGGCTGGAGCTGGGGGGCAGCTACGCACTGACCAAGGACAAGGTCTATTACGGCCTGAATATAGTCCCGGAGCAGTACGGCGATATGCTCAGCGTGATGGGGCTTTATCTGCGCAAGGATTTCCGCCTGGGCGGATTTCACTTGAATCACAGGGTGCTTATGCAATGGAGCTCGAACCAGACAGTCGCTCCGGTGCCTCTGCTCAGCGCCGACATCTCCTACTTCTTCGGCTTCGACGTCGTCAAGAAGGTGTTGTACATGCAGATCGGATTGGACGGAAGGTATAATACCGAGTATTATGCCTATGCCTACAATCCAGCGATCGGGCAGTTCTACACGCAGGATCAGGTCAAACTGGGCAACTACCCTTCGATGGATGCGTTCGTGTCGGCGAAGTGGAAAAGACTGAGGCTGCTGCTGAAATTGCAGCACTGGAACTGCAACCTGTTCGGCGGGAACCGCTACTTCGAAGTGGTGAACTACCCGCAGAACCGGATGATGTTCAAGATCGGACTGTCATGGGCGTTCTACGACTAACGGCTCGCATGGCATGGGAAACGCTCGCCCGACCAAAAAGCGATTTATGAACCTTAAAAAAGTTGTTTCTGTTTTTGCATTACTGTTGATTTCGGACTTTACTTTCACCGGCTGTACGAACACCACGAGCGTTTTCGCTTCGGTGGCGCCGACGGCCGAGGAGCTGGAGATCGCCAGCCGGGGCCAGATCTCGCCTTACGACCCGATCATGCGCCAGGTGGCCAACGAGGAGGGGATGGACTGGCGGCTGCTGGCGGCGATAGCCCACCAGGAATCCCGCTTCAATCCCGATGCGCGTTCGCACCGGGGGGCGCAGGGCCTGATGCAGGTGATGAACAGCGTGGCGCGCGAGTTCGGCGTGCCGGCCGAAAAGATCGGTGACCCGAAAACGAACATCGCCACGGCGGTCAAGCTCATCAAGAAGATCGAGGGAACGCTGCGTTTCGGCAAAACGACTTCCGACGAGGACAGGATCCGTATCGTGCTGGCCTGCTACAACGCCGGGATGGGGCATATCCTCGACGCGCGCCGGCTGGCGGTCAAGCACGGGGTGAACCACAACTCGTGGAGCCAGCTGAGCCAGTTCGTTTCGCTGAAGGGGACGCCGGAGTGGAAAGACGACGCGGCGGTGCGCAGCGGCGCTTTCGACGGCACCGAAACGCTCCAGTTCGTGGACAAGGTGATGGCCCAGTATTCGAGGTACTGCAAAAATTATATCTAAAAAATGTTGCGGCTTTGAAAAAAAGCCTATATTTGCAAGGTCGTTCTGTTATGAACGGCGCTTTACGGTAAGAGATGGAAAAGAATTTCGGACATATCATAACGGAGGGTTTTTATTCGCCCTTTTATTATTGCCGCCCGTTTTTTACGGAGGGGTCCGATCTCTCTTTGCCTTTACTGAAAAATTGCAGATAACAACATTTTCGATACGCAAAGATCCGGCCTTCCGTAAGAAGGGCCGGATCTTTTGTTTTTTAATCGTTCATTAATTTTATATGTGCGGAGATGCGCAGCATCTCACGTCCCGCCGCGGACCCCGTTGGGGCTTTTGTGAAGGTTTGCGCTACTTTATCAAACGGACGCCGCCCGCGCAGGGCAGTTCCGTACTGTTAGGGAGGCTGCCATTTCGGAGTGCCCGAAGGCACCGCCCGCGCGGCGCGAGCGCAGTTCTGTACTGTTTGCGGAGACAGAGCCGCGCGCGTTGCTAACGTAGGAAAAACACCGCAAAAGCCGTGAGGCTTTTCGGAGGATTTCCGTTAGCGCGCGGACAAAGAATGGTCAGCTAACGGCGCCCACGGCAATGCTGTGCCCAGCCGGAGCCAGCGGAGCCAAAACAAGCGCAGCGCAGTTGCAGGCCTCCGCCCGGGGTGGAGGCCGGCCAGCGCGGCTCGCAATGCTCGCCGCCGCAGTCACCAAAAACGGTACTATACAAAATAAATGAACAGATATACGATAAAGATGCAACCATTGAAAGTCGCCATACAGGGATACGAAGGGTGTTTCCACCACATCGCCGCCGAAGGGTTCTTCGGCGGCGGGATCGGCATCATGCCGTGCGCCACGTTCCGGGGCGTGGTCAAAGCCTTGGAAGAGGGGTCGGCGGATGCGGCGCTGATGGCCATCGAGAATTCGATCGCGGGGAGCATACTGCCCAACTACGGGCTGCTGCAGGACGGGAGGCTGAGGGTCGTCGGGGAGGTCTATTTGCAGATCAAGCAAAACCTGTTGGTGCTGCCGGATGTCGAGCTGGAAGAGATACGCGAGGTGTGGTCGCACCCGATGGCATTGCTTCAATGCGCCGATTTCTTGGATGACAAGGGTTGGCGGCTGGTGGAGACTGAGGACACGGCCCTCTCGGCACGGCAGGTGGCGGAACAGAAAGTGCGACACGCGGCGGCTATTGCGGGGGAACTTCCGGCCCGGCTGTTCGGACTGAAAGTCATCGCGCCGGAGATCAACACGATACGGAACAACCATACGCGGTTCATGGTGCTGCGCCGCAGCGGGGACTGCAAGGAGGACGAGAACCGGGCCAACATCAACAAGGCTTCGATGTTCTTCCGGGTCGGGCACCGCAAAGGTTCGCTGGTGAGCGTGCTCAATACCATGGAGCGGTACAATATCAACATGACCAAGTTGCAGTCGTATCCGGTGCCGAGCGACCCGTTCCACTACCTGTTTCACCTGGACATGGAGTTCCAGGACGTGTGGGAATACCGCGAGGCGGTGATGCACATGAGCTCGGTGAGCGATGCGCTGACGGTGTACGGGGAATATACGAAGGGGATGCATATTTAGTGCGGTGCGCGGGGCGGAAAGCGAATGGCTGAGTTCCCATGATAATGGCGGGGCCGCCGCCAAGCGGCTTCGCCGCTTCGCCTGGTGGCGGCGCCCCGAATAGGGAACCGGATGCGGGCTATGATTTAAGAAATAAGCGTAAACGAAATATATCATGACACAGATCGAGATCGCCGACCGGCTTGGCGAGGTCAAAGAATACTACTTCTCTAAAAAGCTGGCGCAGGTGGATGCCATGCGCCGCGCCGGGCACGACGTGATCAGCCTGGGGATCGGGAGTCCCGACCTGCCGCCGCATCCGTCGGTGGTCGAAGCCCTTTACAAAGGGGCGCAAGACGCCCATACACACGGCTATGCCAATTACAAAGGCGAACGGGTGCTGCTCGATGCCATTGCGGCTTGGTACCGGGAGCGCTATGGTGTGGAGCTGGACCCGGAAACGGAGATACTGACCCTGTACGGCTCGAAAGAGGGGCTGGCATACCTGTGCCAGACCTTTATCAATCGGGGGGACAAAGTGCTGGTGCCGAATCCGGGTTACCCGGCTTATGCCGCGGCTGTGAAACTGGCGGGGGGGATTGTGGACAGCTATCTGCTGACGGAGGAGAACGGCTGGATGCCGGATTTCGAGGCGCTGGAGAAGAGCGACCTGGCGGGGGTGAAGATGATGTTCCTGAATTACCCGCATATGCCGACGGGGACGGCTCCGGCGCCGGGGCTTTTCGAACGGTTCGTCGATTTTGCGCGGCGGCACAATATCCTGCTGGTGCACGATAACCCGTACAGCTTTATCCGCAACGATGCTCCGCAGAGCCTGATGGCGGTGCCGGGGGCGCGGGAGGTGGCGATCGAGCTGAACTCGCTGAGCAAGAGCCAGAACATGGCGGGCTGGCGCGTGGGCATGATGGTGGGCCGGGCGGATATTCTGGCGGCGGTGCTGCGCTGCAAGAGCAACCTGAATAATGCGATGTTCGTCCCGATGCAGCGGGCGGCGGCGGTGGCGCTGGGACTGGGGGACGACTGGTATGAGTCGGTGAATCGAATCTATCGTTCGCGCGAAGCGCTGGCGGTGAAAATACTCGAAACGCTGGGCTGCAAGGTGCGGCCGGGGCAGATGGGGTTGTTCGAGTGGGGCCGGCTGCCGGAGTCTGTGTTAGCGAGCGGGGTGGACTGTTACGGTTTTATCGACCGGATTCTGGACGAGGAGCATGTGTTCATCACGCCGGGGTGGATTTTCGGCTCGGGGGGGGACAAGTATGTGCGGGTGTCGCTCTGCGCGGACGAGACGACTTTGCAACGGGCGCTGGAGAGATTGATAAAATAGACATGTCTCTGATAGGTCGGGGGTAGTAATGGAGCAATGAGCAAGTAGCGCGACTCTGTAAAGAGTCGCCGGGCATGCCGCCAGGCCGCAAAGCGGCCTCCCCCCGTGGCGGCAGCCCGAAATCGGGCGAAGGCGGGTAGCAGGTTTGTTTTGCGCTATTCGGCAGAATGGGAAGGCGGGGGCCGACCGAATGTTCGAAATTGTCAATGCCGGCTTTGCTCCGGGGAGGCTGCGGTTTATATTACAAAGAAAAAATGATTGCAACGGTAATCGGACTGGGGTTGATCGGCGGCTCGTTCGCCCTCGCCCTCAAGGACAAAGGTTTGGCGGACAAGGTGATCGGGGTGGACAACAACCCGGCCAATGCGGCCAAGGCGTTGGAACTGGGGCTGGTGGACGAGGTGCTGCCGATGGAAGCGGCGGTGGACGCGTCGGATCTCATTGCGATGGCGATCCCGGTGAATGCTATCCCGCTTCTGTCGGTGAAGATACTGAACCGGGTGAAGCATCAGATCGTGATGGACATGGGTTCTACCAAGGAGGAGCTTTGCGAGGTGATCGCGCAGCACGCGAAACGGGGGCGGTTCGTGGCGACGCACCCGATGTGGGGGACGGAGTATTCGGGGCCGGAGGCGGCGGTCAAGGGGGCTTTCGCGGGGCGTTCGGTGGTGATCTGCCAGCGCGAGATGAGCGATCCGGAAGCGGTCGGGGTGGTGGAGGATGTTTACCGGCGGATCGGCCTGCCGGTCATCTACATGGAGCCGGAGGAACACGCCCTGCACGCGGCGTATGTGAGCCATATTTCACATATCACGTCGTTCGCGCTGGCTTTGACGGTTTTGGAGAAGGAGCGGGAGGAGGAGGCCATTTTCGACCTGGCGGGCGGGGGTTTCGAGAGCACGGTGCGTCTGGCCAAGAGCTCGGGGGATATGTGGATCCCGATCCTTTTGAAGAATAAGTACAATGTGCTGGATGTGCTGCGGGAGCATATTCATCAGTTGCAGATCATGCGGCGGATGATCGAGCGGGATGATGCGGAGGGGCTGCGGGCGGCGATCCTGAAAGCCAATTCGATCCGGCGGATCATTCATTGACGGGGTGTTCGGGTGGGCGGCGAGAAGCGTGCGCTTCGAGCCGCATTGGGG
>JAJBVQ010000067.1 GCA_020859745.1 Rikenellaceae bacterium | reverse complement strand
CCGGTGCGCAGGGAGATCGCGCGGCTGGCGTTGCACCAGCTGGTGACCGACGGGCGTATCCACCCGGCCCGCATCGAGGAAGTCGTGGCGAAGGTGCAGAAGCAGATCGAGGAGGAGATCGTGGAGGTCGGGAAACGGACGGCTATCGACCTGGGGATCCATGGGCTGAACTCGGAGCTGATCCGCCTGATCGGGAAAATGAAATACCGCTCTTCGTACGGGCAGAACCTATTGCAGCACTCGCGCGAGGTGGCCAATTTGAGCGGGATCATGGCGGCCGAGCTGGGGTTGAACCCGCAGCTGGCGCGGCGGGCAGGGTTGCTGCATGACATCGGCAAGGTGCCGGACGACGAGCCGGAACTGCCGCACGCGATCATCGGGATGAAGCTGGCCGAGAAGTTCAAAGAGAAACCGGAGGTGGTGAACGCTATCGGGGCGCACCACGACGAGATCGAGATGACCACGCTGATCGCACCGATCGTGCAGGTATGCGACGCCATTTCGGGCGCGCGGCCGGGCGCGCGCAGAGAGGTGGTGGAGAGCTATATCAAACGCCTCAAAGAGATGGAAGAGCTGGCTATGGCTCACCCGGGCGTGCTCAAGACCTACGCGATCCAGGCGGGGCGCGAGCTGCGCGTGATCGTGGGGAGCGAAAAGATCACCGACCAGCAGGCCGAGATCCTCTCGCACGACATCGCCAAGAAGATCCAGGACGAAATGACCTATCCGGGCCAGGTGAAGATCACCGTGATCCGGGAGACACGTTCGATCAGCTACGCCAAGTAACGGCGGGGCGACCTCCTTGGTTTATCACGGGGCGGCGGTTTATTCAAACCGCCGCCCTTTTTGCATGTTATTTGCACCTTATGCCCGAAAATAAACACCTACTGACCATGAAAACCTCCAAAACCGCCCTCCTCTGCCTGGCCGGCCTGCTCGGCCTTTCAGCCTTTCCGGCGCAGGCCGCCGAGCCTTGTACCCGCGCCGTCTACCTCGGCCCGGACAACATGACCGTCACCGGCCGCACCATGGACTGGCGCGAGGCGATGCCCACCAACCTCTGGCTGCTGCCCGCCGGGATACAGCGCGTGAGCTACGACAACGGGCCGCACCTGTCATGGACCTCGAAATACGGCAGCGTCGCGGCCGTCTCCTACGACATCGGCACCTCCGAGGGGATGAACGAGAAAGGGCTGGTGGCCCAGCTGCTCTACCTGACCGAAAGCCAGTACGGAAAACCCGACGACCGCCCTGTGATGGGGATGAGCATCTGGTGCCAGTGGGTGCTGGACAACTTCGCCACCGTATCGGAGGCCGTGGCCGAGATGAAAAAGGACGGCTTCCGGATCGACGCGCCGACGATGCCGGGCGGACAGGCTTCCACGATGCACATGGCCATCTCGGACAGCACCGGGAACAGCGCCATTATCGAGTACCTCGACGGCAAAATATCCATCCACGAAGGGCGGCAATACCAGGTGCTGACCAACTCGCCGAGCTACGACCGACAGTTAGCCGTTCGCGACTACTGGGCACCGATCGGCGGCCTCAACATGATGCCGGGGACCAACAAATCCTCCGACCGCTTCGTACGCGCCAGCTTCTACATCAACGCCGTGGAACAGACCTCCGACCCGAAGGTCGCCGTGGCCAGCGTGTTTAGCGTGATGCGCGCCGTATCGGTGCCTTACGGCATATCGACCCCCGGCCAGCCGAACAACTCTTCGACCCGCTGGCGTTCGGTCAGCGACCAGAAAAACAGGATATACTACTTCGAGACGACGCTGGCACCGGCGATCCTGTGGGTAGACCTGAACGAAGCCGACCTGAAACCGGGCGCGCCGGTGAAGAAACTGACTTTAGCGAACGGCGAGGAGTACGCCGGGGATGCCACCCCGAAATTCGTCGAAACCCGGCCCTTCGCTTTCCTGTTCGCACTGCCGGAGGGCTTCGGGCGGTAAGACAGCACCCCACCCTCTAATACCTGTTAACGCCCGTCGCGGCCATTGCCCGAAGGCGACCGTGACGGGTGATATGTTTTTGAGAAAAGTCACAAAAAGCCTACTTTTACAACGTGCAAAATAGTAAAAAGGGCTCCTTTGACGTTAGTTGACGTACAAACGAACCCATACACATACACGATCCATGTTCACACCCGAAACCTACACTGCGCGCCGCAACGCCCTGCGCAAAAAGATCAAAAGCGGCGTTATCCTCCTGCCCGGCAACAACGACTCGCCGATCAACTACCCGGCCAACGCCTACGGTTTCCGGCAGGACAGCAATTTCCTCTACTATTTCGGTCTCCCGCAGCCGGGTTTCGTCGGTGTCATCGACGTGGACCGCGACACGGACTGCCTCTACGCCAACGACTGGACGATGGACGACCTGATCTGGATGGGGCCGCAGCCCACCGTGCGGGAACAGGCGGCGCTGGCGGGGGTCAAGTCGGCGGGTAACCTGCTGGAACTGGCGGCGACGCTGAACAGCGCGATCAAGAAAGGACGCAAAATTCACTTCGTGCCGCCGTACCGGGGGGAGACCAAATGGCAGTTGGCCTCGCTGCTGGGGATTACCGTGGAGCGACTTAAGGATCATGTTTCGCGCGACCTGATCCGCGCGATCGTCTCGATGCGCGAGATCAAACAGCCGGAGGAGATCGCCCAGCTCGAAGAGGTGGCCATGACGGGCTATAAGATGCACACGACGGCGATGAGCATGTGCCGCGAGGGGCTGGGGGAGCTGGACATTGCGGTGGAGCTGGATAAGATCGCGGCGCACGGCGGAGGACGGACTTCGTTTCGCAGCATCGTGTCGCAGCACGGCGAAACGCTGCACAATCTGAGTTACTCGGGACGGCTGGAGAATGGCCGGCTGCTGCTGATCGACGCGGGGGCGGAGAATGCGATGGGCTATGCGAGCGACCACACGCGGACGCTGCCGGTGAGCGGCAAGTTCACGCAGAAGCAACGGGAGATTTACGACATCGTGCTGGCGGCGAATGCCAGGGGGCAGGAGCTGGCCAAGCCGGGGGTGACGTACCAGAGTGTGCATACGGAGGCGATGAAGGTGATCGCGAAGGGGCTGACGGCGCTGGGGCTGATGAAGGGGGACCCGGAGGAGGCGGTGGCGACGGGCGCGGCGGCGCTTTTCATGCCGCACGGGCTGGGACACCAGATGGGGCTGGATGTGCACGATATGGAGGGGCTGGGCGAGAAGTATGTGGGCTATGACGATGCCACCACGCGGAGCACGCAGTTCGGCCTGGGGGCTTTACGGATGGGCAAGGCTTTGAAGCCGGGGCATGTGGTGACGGTGGAGCCGGGGATTTATTTTATCCCGGCGCTGATCGAAAAGTGGGAGCGGGAGCATATCAATTCGGCGTTTATCAATTTCCCGAAATTGCATGCTTATTTCGATTTCGGGGGTATCCGGCTGGAGGATGATATCCTGATCACGCCGAAGGGTAACCGCCTGATCAGCAAGCACCGCGCGCCGATCACACCGGACGATGTCGAAACGGCAATGGCTAAATAACCGTTCGTTTTTATCTCTACCCCTGGAGGGTACTGTTCTTTTTGTGAACAACCGACGCTGCCAGCAAGAGCAGAGACCGCTCGCGGCTATGCCTTGCAAGAAGGAGGAAGGCGAAGCCGAATTTTCGAGGATGTTTGCGCATCCTAAATCGATCACAGCCTCACTTTTGGCGCAACGGGCGGGTCCGGAGCCAGCGGGGGCAAAACCGAAGGTTGCAGCCCTCCGCCCGGGGTGGCTCCGGCCTGCGCGGCTCGCTACGCTCGCCGCAGAAACGGGTAGTTACAGCCCGGAAGACCAACGGGTCCGCTTTTTACAACCGAGCAGCGTTCCGAGACCAGAGACCGCCAGCGGTCTTTGGCGAGGTAGCGCGAGGAACCGACACTGTAGCCGAGATGCCATGGTGTTTGCTCCGATGGCCGAGGCACAAGGAGGAAGCCCAACAGGCAAAACGAAGTTAAAAAGCGGCAGTCCCATACGGGGTAGAGATAAAAACGAACAGATAAATTTAAGAATGAGCATAAACGACTGGAAATCGCGATTGGGAACCGTTTACTCCACGAATCCCGACTTCGAATACACCTCAGAGACCACCGAGGAGCAAGAGACACTTGCGCCCGGGAAGCAGAGGTTGCGCGTCGCCCTCGACCGGCGGAACCGCGGCGGCAAGCAAGTGACCCTCGTTGCTGACTTCGTAGGCACGAATGACGACCTCAAAAAGCTGTGCAAACTCCTCAAGCAGAAATGCGGCGTCGGCGGCACCGCCAAAGAGGGCGAGATCATCATCCAGGGCGACTTCCGGGACAAGATCGTCCAGATACTCACCGAGGCGGGGTATAAAGCCCGCAAAATCTGACACACGCTTTATGTCCCGTATGCTCCGCCCCTTAGCCGGGCTATTGCTCCTCCTCGCCCTGCTGCCCCAGGCGGCGCAAGCGCAATTCTACTACAACGGGCGCGGCCCCATGGACATCAAGTGGCGGCAGATCAAAAGCCCCCGGTACAAACTCGTCTATCCCGACTATTACGCCCCGACCGCCGTAGCGCTGGCCGGATTCATGGACAGCATCGCCCCCACTATCACCCGCGGATTCACCCGCACACCCCAGCGGCTGCCCATCGTGCTGCATACCGAAAACCTCTACTCCAACGGTGAAGTCGTTTGGGCGCCCAAACGGATGGAGCTGATGACCACCGCACCCGCGGGGGATATCTATGCCGACCCGTGGCTCAAACAGCTCGCCGTGCACGAAAGCCGGCACGTCGTGCAGCTCTCCTCGCTGCGCAGCGGCGTGACCCGCGTCGCCTCGTGGCTCTTCGGACAGGCCGGAACCTGCGTGGGGATGCTCGTGGTACCCAAATGGTTCCTCGAAGGCGACGCTACGATGGCCGAAACACAATTCTCCGAATTCGGACGCGCCTACCAGCCGTCGTTCACCGTCGGGATGCGGGCCCTGTTCGCGGCGGACAGCGCCAACGTCGATCTCAAAAGCGACAAATGGATCGCCGGATCGTACCGCACCTATATTCCCGGCATCTACGAATACGGCTACCAGATGGTGGCCGCCGGCGAACGCTACCACGGGCCGGAAATGTGGGGCAATGCCGTGGAGTACGCCGGGAAGTGGCCCATCTTCATCGTGCCGCTGCGCATCTACCTCAAGCGGCACCACGACACCCACCTGAGCGACCTGAGCCGAATGGCCCTGAACGACCTGTACGAGCATTGGAAGCCCTATTCGGCGGTGCCCGACAGTTACGCCACCCTGACCGCCCCGCAGCATAAGCGGAGCGGCTTCACGACCTACTCCGACCCTCTTTTCTCGCCTCTGGGTATTCTTGCGACCAAGACCGACTACAACACGCCGGTACGGTTCGTAACGATCGACACGGCTGCGAATACCGAACGGACACTCCGCTGGATCGCGCCGCCGTCGAGCCGTCCGGTGCTGGCCGGAAACACGCTCTGGTGGACGGAGTTTAAGCCGCATCCGGTGTGGGAATACAAGAACTATTCGGTGGTGCGGAGCCTCGACCTCACGACCGGGAAACGGCGCGTTTACGGGCGCTGGCAGGCCAATTATTTCGCCACGCCGCTGACGGCGGGCGAACGCGAATTCATCGCCACCGTATCGCCGGATTCGCTGGGCGGGAGCGATCTGGTGCTGCATGATGCAAGGGATTTCCGGGAGACGGACCGGCTGCGGTTCGACCTGCTGACGACCCTGCACGGCATGGCGTGGGACAGCACGACCCGAACACTGGCCTTCATCGCATTGGGCGAAGAGGGGATGCACCTGTGCCGCACGTCGGTGACGGCGGAGGGTACTTTAACGCCTGTGGAGGATATTACGGCGCCGTCGATGGTGACCATCGGCGGCCTGACGGCGGACGGGCGGGGAAACCTCTATTTCAGCTCCATACAGTCGGGGAAGGACGAGATACACACGATCGACCTCCTTTCGCCGGATCTGACGGAGCGGCGGCTCACGACTTCGCGGTTCGGGGCCTACTCCCCATCGGCGGACACCTCGCAGGTGCTGTTCACCACCTACACGGCGGACGGCTACATGGTGGCTTCCTCGCAAACAGGAGTCGGAGCCACAAAAGACACGGTGCTGTGGTCGCGGCTGCCGGAAAACCTGCTGAATATCCCGGCGCCGGCGTGGGACGTTCCGAAGATGTCCTCTCTGCCGATGGACGATTCCGTCACCACGCACAAGGTGCGCAAGTACAACAAGACCCTGCGGTGGTTCAACGTCCACAGCTGGGCGCCGGTGGCAGCGGACGTGAACGACCTGCTGAACACCGACGAGCGGACGCTCAACGTCGGATTCGGGGCGAGCCTTTTTTTCCAGAGCGTAATGGGCGACAGCTACGGCTCGGCGACCTACGGACGGCTGCACGGCGACAACTGGCTGCAAGCGTCGTGGACGTACGCAGGGCTGCCGGTGCAGATCACGGCGGAGGTGGAGTACGGGGGTGGCAAACAGGGGGTTTATATCCCGGCGGACGACTATAACGAGGGAATACGCGCACCGGGCGGCCTGAAGAATTACCTACATGCAAAGGGAAGCATCGCCGTGCCGCTGCGGTTTTCGGGCGGGAGCCATTTCCGGCTGCTGCAACCGTCGTTCACGGTGACGCACTACAATTCACTGCTTTACGTCCCTGGGGAGGCCCATTTTACCAAAGGTTACCAGAAATACCAGGCCTCCTTGTGGTGGAGCGACAACCGGCGGGCGTCGATGCGGAGCATCACCCCGCGGCTGGGCTACGCCCTGCGTGCCGATGTGACGGGGGCGTTCAACGACCGTTTCGGGATGATTTACAGCCTCTACGCCCGGGGCTACCTGCCGGGTTTCATGCGTAACCACAGCATCACGCTACGGGCGGCCGGAATGTACCAGACGGAGGCGGAGCTGGGTTTCACCCAGAAGCCGCTGTTTCCGCGCGGGGCTTACAACGGCTGGGCGGCGAAATATTACGGGGCGGGGTCGCTGGACTACACTTTCCCGCTCTGCTATCCGGACGGGGGGATCAACGGGCTGATCTATTTCAAGCGCATCTGGCTCAACCTGTTCGGCGATTACAGCCGGGGAGCCTATTTCGCCGGGGGCGGCTCGACGCGCAACCGGGATATCTGGTCATACGGCGGGGATATCGCGTTCGAGCTGAACGTGGTGGGATCGACCAGCCCGGCGACGGTCAAGTTCACGCTGGCCTCGCCGTCGAACGACAAGTTCTACTTCGGCGTGGGGCTGTCGATGGATTTCTGACACTAAACGGATCTTTTGTTTGTAACCCTGTTCTTTGGGTTTGAGAGAACTGCCGCTTTTTGTAAAAAGCGGCACCAAAAACTTTTGAGCCAGCTACGCTACTCCTCAGTCTACCGAAGTCCTCATTTTTTTGGGGCGCGGGAGCGGCGGCCTTAAGTGTAACAACGGCTGATGGCCGCCGTTCACCGCACCCCAAAAGCTAAGGCTGTGATAGATTTAGGATGCGCAAGCATCCTC
>JAJBVQ010000041.1 GCA_020859745.1 Rikenellaceae bacterium | reverse complement strand
CGTACGGCCCGTGGGCGCGCCCGTCGATAAAGAGCGAGCACATCCCGCAGATTCCTTCGCGGCAGTCGTGGTCGAAGGCGATGGGTTCCTTGCCTTCGTGGATCAGGTCGTTGTTCAGGATGTCGAGCATTTCGAGGAATGAGCTCCCTTCCGAAACGTTCTCCACATGGTATTCTTCGAAGCGACCTTTGTCGTGGGCGTCCTTCTGACGCCATATCTTTAACTTCAAATTCATAATCTTATGATCTTTTATCTGTTCCTTTTTATCACTATCCGTACTGCCGTTTTTCGGCGACGAACGAAGCGAGGTACCGTAGGGGCTTACCTTAAGTCTCCGCGTCAGCGGGCAGGCCGGAGCCACCCCGGATGGAGGACTGCAATATTCGCTACGCTCATATGCGCCTCCGCTGGCTCCGGCCCGCTGGCAAATTACAGCATGAATCCCGACAAGCCTTTCTTTTCAAAGAAAGAATGGTACGGACGGTGCAGTGATAAAAAGGAACGGTTAAATGTTTAAAACGTTAAGGAATTAGTCTTTGTAGTTACGCTGGGCCAGGTGCACGGTGTCGAAGTGAAGCTCCTCTTTGTGCAATTCCGGCTCCTGATCCGGGCCTTTGTATTCCCAGACCGCCACGTAAGTGTAGTGCTCGTCGTCGCGCAGCGCCTCGCCCTCCGGAGTCTGGTACTCCTCGCGGAAGTGGCCCCCGCACGACTCGTTGCGGTTCAGCGCGTCGCGCGCCATCAGCTCGCCCATCTCCATGAAGTCGGCCACGCGCAGCGCCTTTTCGATCTCCTGGTTGAACTCGCCCTCCTTGCCCGGAACGCGCACGTTTTCCCAGAACTCCTTCCGGAGCTTCTGGATTTCGACGATCGCTTTTTCGAGCCCCTCTTTGGTGCGGCCCATGCCGACATACTCCCACATGATGTTCCCCAGCTCGCGGTGCAGGTCGTCCACCGAACGCTTGCCGCCTATCGAGAAGAGCTTGTTGATCTTGTCGAGAACCGCTTTTTCAGCCTCGGCAAAAGCCGGGTGGTTGGTGTCGATCTTCGGCGTCTGGATGTCGTGCGACAGGTAATCGCCCAAAGTATAAGGGATCACGAAATAGCCGTCCGCCAGCCCCTGCATCAGCGCAGAAGCCCCCAGGCGGTTGGCCCCGTGGTCGGAGAAGTTGGCCTCGCCCAGCGCGTACAGCCCGGGAATGGTGGTCATCAGGTTGTAGTCCACCCAGATCCCCCCCATGGTGTAGTGTACCGCCGGGTAGATCATCATCGGCTCTTCGTACGGGTTCACGTCCACGATTTTTTCGTACATCTGGAACAGGTTGCCGTAGCGCTGCGCGATCACATCCTTGCCGAGCCGGTTGATAGCGGTCGAGAAGTCGAGGAACACGGCCAGACCGGTCTCGTTCACGCCGAAGCCCGCGTCGCAGCGCTCCTTGGCAGCACGCGAAGCCACGTCACGCGGCACAAGGTTCCCGAAAGCCGGGTAGCGGCGCTCCAAATAGTAGTCACGATCCTCTTCCGGGATCTGCGACGGTTTTTTGGCGCCCGAACGGACAGCCTCGACGTCCTCTTTCTTTTTCGGCACCCAGATGCGGCCGTCGTTACGCAGCGACTCAGACATCAGGGTCAGTTTGGACTGCTGCTCGCCGTGTTTCGGGATGCAGGTCGGGTGGATCTGCGTGAAGCACGGGTTGGCGAACATCGCCCCTTTCTTGTAGCACTGCCAGGCCACCGAACCGTTCGAGTTCATGGCGTTGGTCGAGAGGAAGAAGACGTTGCCGTATCCGCCCGAACAGATCAGCACGGCGTGCGCACCGAAGCGCTCGATCTCGCCGGTGACCAGGTTGCGGGTGATGATCCCGCGGGCTTTGCCGTCGATCAGCACCACGTCCAGCATTTCATGCCGGGTATAGCTTTTCACCGATCCTTTCTGGATCTGCCGGTTCAGCGCCGCATAGGCCCCCAGCAGCAGCTGCTGCCCGGTCTGGCCGCGGGCGTAGAAGGTACGGCTCACCTGAGCCCCCCCGAACGAACGGTTATCCAGCAGTCCGCCATAGTCCCGCGCAAAGGGTACCCCCTGCGCCACGCACTGGTCGATGATCGAGTTCGACACTTCGGCCAGCCGGTAGACGTTCGCCTCGCGTGCCCGATAGTCGCCCCCCTTGATGGTGTCGTAGAAGAGGCGGTAAACCGAGTCGTTGTCGTTCTGGTAGTTCTTGGCGGCGTTGATACCCCCCTGCGCGGCGATCGAGTGCGCGCGGCGCGGCGAGTCGCTGATGCAGAACACCTTGACATTGTACCCCAGCTCGCCGAGCGACGCGGCGGCCGAAGCACCGGCCAGGCCGGTACCCACGACGATCACGTCCAGCTTGCGTTTGTTGGCCGGGCTGACTACTTTAATGTCTGCTTTATGTTTGCTCCACTTCTGGGCCAACGGCCCTTCAGGGATTTTGGAATCGAGTATGCTCATTTCTTTCAGTCGGAATTAAGTGTGAATGTGAATGGGTTTACCGAAAACCGGAGCCGCCTATTTGCCGAAACAGGTGATCAGCAAAACGGCCACCGGGATCGAGATGAAGCCTACCGCAACGATAAAGGCGTAAACTCGGGCTGCGCATTTCCAGCGTTTGAGCCAGACCTGGTTGTCCAGGCCGATGGTCTGGAACGCGCTCCAGAAACCGTGGCGCAGGTGGAACCACAGGGCGATGATCCAGATAATATAGAGCACCGAGATCACCGGGTTGGCGAAGGTCTGCACCAGCAGGTCGTACGGGCTGGCCACAGCCTCGCCGCCGATGAAGTGCTGGAGCTGCATATGCGCCCAGAAATCGGTGAGGTGCCACACCAGGATACCGAGGATGATGATCCCCAGCACATACATGTTACGCGACTCCCAAGCGGATGATTTGCTCAGGTCCTGCACTTTGTATTTCACGGGGCGGGCAGTCTGGTTCTTCAGGGTGATGACCGTCGCCCAGGCGATGTGGATCACGAAGCCCAGGGCCAGCACCGGAACCATCACTTTGATGAACGGATTGGTGTCCATGAATTCGCACATGGCGTTGTAAGCGTCGGGACCTCCGTAGTAAAAGAGGTTGGCGACCAGGTGGACGAGCAGGAAGACCAACAGGAAAAGCCCCGAGAGGCTCATCACTAACTTCTTCCCGATGGAAGAGCTCCAGAGTTTACTCATAAGTTTGGTTGTTTTGAATGTTTGTTATGTTTGTAAGCCTGATTTGTAACGGTAATAATGAATGGCGGGGTGCGGCGCCCGGCGGCCGGGGCCTGTGATAAAATACAGCGGAAAAACAGGGGCTGTTTTTCCGCTAATAAAGGTATTTCCCTTTTTCGGATTACACAAATTTTTTTCAGAATGCCGCTGCGTGCTCCGGCGGGGCCGGTCGTGCTTATCGGAAGAAAAAAACGAGAAATATTTTGGCGTTTCCGGAAATCGTTCTATATTTGCATTCGATTTAAATATGTAATCATTACAAATACTAATGACAAACCCTGTAAACACAAGTGATTTGCTTCGCCGGCACGGTATCCGTCCGTCGGTGCAGCGGATTGCGGTGATGGACTACCTGCTGACGCACCGGACCCATCCGACGGCGGACGAGATTTACGGGGCTTTGGCGCCGCAGATCCCGACGCTGTCGAAAACGACGGTGTACAACACGCTGAGCCTTTTCGTGGCGCAGGGGGCGGCGACGCATATCACGATCGACCCGCGCGGCTCGCGGTTCGACGGGGACACGAGCGTGCACGGCCATTTCCTCTGCACGGAGTGCGGCGGCCTGTACGATGTCTTTTTCGACGCACCGCCGGTGCTGCCCCCGGTCGGCGATGGGCACAAAACCACGCAGGCGCAGATTTACTATAAAGGTGTGTGCGCGCATTGCGGCGGTAAATACGAGAAGTAACCGAATTTTTCAAACCCAACTAATATCATTCAACACTATGAAAAAGAAATTCATCTGCACGGTCTGCGGCTACATTCACGAAGGGGACGAGGCTCCCGATTTCTGCCCGCAGTGCAAACAGCCGAAAGAAAAGTTCAAGGAGTATGTGGCGCAGGAGGGGGGCCTGAACTTCGTGGACGAGCATGTGATCGGGGTGGCCAAAGGGGTCGACCCGGAGGTGCTGGAGGGGCTGAAGGCCCACTTTGCGGGAGAGTGCACGGAGGTGGGGATGTACCTGGCGATGAGCCGTCAGGCCGACCGCGAAGGGTATCCGGAAATTGCGGAGGCTTTCAAACGCTATGCCTGGGAAGAGGCTGAGCACGCTTCGAAGTTCTGCGAGCTGCTGGGCGAGGTGGTCTGGGATACGGAAACGAATGTGAAGGCGCGTATGGAGGCCGAATGCGGCGCCTGCGAGGACAAGAAGCGTATCGCCACGCGTGCGAAGGAGCTGGGGCTGGACGCTATCCACGACACGGTTCACGAGATGTGCAAGGACGAAGCGCGGCACGGCAAGGGCTTCGAGGGGCTCTATAACCGCTATTTCAAAAAATAGGGCTTTTCTCTGGCTTACAGAATGGCACTATCAGAACAAGGGTGCTCTCCCGACCGGGAGAGCACCCTTGCCTATTTAATCGTCCGGTTTTATCACTACCCGCCGTACGGAACCGTTCTCTTTGTTCACAAAGAGAACCAGAAAAACTTTCGAGGATGCTTCGCATCCTAAATCTATCATAGCCTTAGTATTTTTGGGGTACGGAAAAGGGGCCGCTCATGTAGTTATTACATCAAGCGGCCCCTTTTTTCGCACCCCAAAAAGTATTGAGCCTTTCGGCAGACTAAGGAGAAGCGTAGCTATCTCAAAAGTTCTTAGATTCTTTCTTTCAACCGACGCTGCCAGCGAGGGCAGTGCAAGCTCGCTTAAGGACTGCCGAGCGGCGAGGAGGAAGACCGAAGGTCAACAAAGGGACGGTTGCCTCCGGGTAGAGATAAAACCGGAGGGTTATTTGACCGGTCTGTCGCCCAGCAGGTTACCCGTCGAAACCTTGGCCAGGATCTCCGCGAACTCGTCCCGGCCCTTTTGGCTCAGCGTGGGATAGAGCGCATGGAGCGACATCAGCGCCAGGTAATCCAGCTTTGCCTCCACCTCTTCCGGCGTATAAGCCTGGTACGCGAAATTGATGCACCACCGCATCATAATGTAGTGGTAAATGTGCGTACCCTCGATGATCTCCTTCGTGGTATCCTTGTCCAGATACCCATTCAACTTCAGGAGGGACATGACCCGGCGGGCGATGGCGAAATGTTCGTCCTCGTTGACCCGTCCCACCTCCTGGTCGCGCTTCATGGCCCCCAGGTCAGCGCTGCGGAAGACCACGACGCCACGGTACTTGTAATTCAAGTTGATATTGATCCGGTTCAGCAAGTAAAGCTGCTTCATGTCCAGCAGCGTGGTCAGCGATCGCACCACCTTGCCGTACTCTTCGAGATACTGTTCCCAGAGCGCTACACAGATATCCTCCTTGCGCGAAAAATGGTACGTGATATTCCCCGGGCTCAGCCCCAGCGAAGTAGCCAGCGTGTCGATCCGGAAATCGACCATCCCCTTCGTGTTGATCAGTTCCAGCGACCGGCGCAGGATCATCTCCCGGGTCGAAACCTCTTCCTGCGGCATCTCCGCCGCAGCCTTCTTTATCGTGCTTGTTTTCGTTTTAGCGGGCATGGTCGGTTATTTTATCAGGTTAACGATATTGACGAACTGCCGTTTGCCGGACTCCGTCAGGTATGGGATCAGTTGCAGCAGCGACAGGGCGATGTACTTGTCCATAACGACCGGCAGGTCCTGTTCCGGATACTTGGTCAGCGCATGGTTGATCCACCAGCGCAGCATGGTCATCTGCGAGTCGAATGTCAGCTCCTTGATCTCCGGCTTCTCGATCGGCTTCATGTAGCCGTTCCTTACCAACGTGTCGTAACTGGAGAAGATCAGCTCGCGGCCGCGCTCGATCTGGCGGCGGAACGTTTCGTTCTCGCGCAGCAGGGCGCCCATATCCCCGAAATAGTAGGTCGTCACACCCACGTAGTTGATCGCCTTGGATGCCGCCGTGCGGAAATAGAGGAACAACTGTTTGATGTCCAACAGCGGGGTGATCATCTCTTCGGTCGTGTCCCGCATAATGGCGACATACTCCTCCCAGATCGCGGCGATAATATCCTCTTTCTTCGGAAAGTGGTAGGTGATATTCCCCGGGCTGAGCGACAGCGACTGGGCCAGCGTCTCGATCCGGAAATCGACCACTCCCGTGCGGTTGATAATTTCGTTGGCGCTGGCGATGATCAGCTCGCGGGTCGAAGTACCGGCCCGCTTGGCCGCCAGGCGCGTCATCCGGGCCGCTTCGGATTTCACACCGCGCGGTCCCGCCGTCCGCGGGGTTTTGTCCGTCTTGGGCGGCCGCCCGACTTTTCGCTTCGGCTGGACTTCGGCGACAGCGTCCTGCGGCTTCTTTTTTTCTGGTTTCACCTGTGTGCTCATCTTCGTATTATTTTATTTTCTTATTTGCTTCTTTCGGCCATCGAGGTGTTCCGTTCAAATAACTGTTATTATTCAGGAATTTTCATAATGGCGTTTGTAAAACGGAGTAAAATATGGCAATATTGCACTCTTTTCACCTAAAAGGTGCAAATTTAAACAAAAAATGGATACGATTTGAATTATTATATTTTATGACTAAAATTATTCGTATCCGGATTAATTCCGGCAATTGTTTCGGCTGAGTACCTTTTTGCCGGATTAATTCCCCGTTTCCAGTAAGCTGATATCCGTTGCTTTTGTAACGGCAAAAGAATAACTTTGCAGGACAACAAACCACTCAATCACTATGTACGGTAAAATCAAGCAACACCTCGCGGACGAGCTCGCAGCCATCGAGTCCGCCGGCCTGTACAAACGCGAACGGATCATCACCGGCAGCCAGCAGGCCGAGATTACGGTGACCGGAAATAAAAAAGTCCTCAATTTCTGTGCCAATAATTATTTGGGCCTCTCCAACAGCCCGCGGCTGATCGACGCGGCCAAACGGGCGATGGATTCGCACGGGTTCGGGATGTCGTCCGTACGCTTTATCTGCGGCACGCAGGATATACACAAAGAGTTGGAAAAAGCCGTTTCGGACTATTTCGGCACGGAGGATACGATCCTGTATGCGGCGTGCTTCGACGCCAATGGGGGAGTGTTCGAACCGATCCTGGGCGAAGAGGATGCGATCATCTCGGATGCGCTGAACCACGCCTCGATCATCGACGGGGTGCGGCTTTGCAAGGCCAAGCGGTACCGCTATGCGAACGCCGACATGGCTGACCTGGAGACGCAGCTCAAACTGGCGCAGGCGCAGCGTTTCCGCATTATCGTGACGGACGGGGTCTTCTCGATGGACGGCAATGTGGCCCCGATGGACAAGATCTGCGAGCTGGCGGAGAAATACGATGCGATGGTAATGGTGGACGAGTGCCATTCGGCGGGCGTCGTGGGCAAGACGGGGCGCGGGGTGACGGAGCTGTTCGACGTTCGGGGGCGCGTGGATATTATCACGGGCACGCTGGG
>JAJBVQ010000026.1 GCA_020859745.1 Rikenellaceae bacterium | reverse complement strand
ACTCCTAATCGTACAATAGTTGAATTGAAATTTCCGAACGAGGGCATCCTCTTGTGGAAAGTGCGACACTCCTAATCGTACAATAGTTGAATTGAAATCGAATACTCCAGGTTCGAAGCGTGGCTCGATCTGCTCCTAATCGTACAATAGTTGAATTGAAATCTTTTTGGAGCGGAGAGGCCGGGGATGATTCAATCTCCTAATCGTACAATAGTTGAATTGAAATTTCGATAGCATACTCTCTGGAGGCATTACCGAGGAGACTCTTAATCGTACAATAGTTGAAAAATATCGGGAGGCGGTTGAACAACAACCGCCTCCCGATTTAGAATCAGAACTATGGATCGTTAGAAATTGAACTGCACCATCATTTGGGCGCGGTTGGCATGCCCCAGCTCGTGGTTCACGTTCTTACGTGTACCGTACAGGTACTCGACGCCCACGTTGAAAGCCCGGGAAATGTGGTAGAAAAGGTTGCCCACGATGTACTGCGACAGCCGGTAGGTATCCGGAGCCTGTGCAAAGTAGTTGTTCTTATCCCAAACGCTCACCTGGCTGTAAGCGGCGTTCATCTGCCAGCTTTCCGAGAAATTGATCTGGAGGCCGGCCAGCCAGCCCATGGCGGGAAGTGTTTGCAGTCGGCCCAGGCGGTTCGGATCGCTCACCAGGTCGTAACCGTTGCCGTTCAGGTCCTGGATATAATTCTCGATCCCTTCCCCGTAGACGATTTGGCCGAAGAAGTTGGTCGAACGGCTCAGGGCGATATTGCCGCTCAGCATGGCGCCCCAGCCCAGCTGGGTCTGCGTGCTCATGCTGGTGTTATCGTAGTAGTTCATCGTGCGGAGCAGGCCCGATGCGCGCAGGTGGCTGCGTCCCTTGTTCCAGTTGTACTGGAAATACAGCGGAATATCCGGCACCCGCTGCGGGATTATGTAGGCAGCCTGGGTCGGCGTGGTAGCGCTGACGCCCGGCATTTCGGCCGCAACGGCGAATTCCCAACTCGGGCTGATGTTCAGGTGGTAACGGATCATCAGGTTGCGGTTGTAAGTGTAGGCGTTCGGCCCCTGGAAGTCGATCGTGTTCGGAGCGGCCTGAAGGTCCACGAAAGTGGTGGCCGTCTGCCCGAAGGTCAGCCCTTTGAACGAAACGTAAGCCTCGCGCAGGCGGAGGACGTTATCGCCGCCGCGGAAGTCCGTTTCGATGTAGGTTTCGATCGGACCCAGCGCCTTGGTGTTCACGATCGTCTTGAAGAACAGGCGCGAGGTGCTGACGTCCATCAACAGGCGTTGCTTGTTGGACGGGGTTTTGACCATCGGGATGTCGTAGGTGATAAAGTCCTTGTTCCCGATTACATTGCTCCAATCATACGCTGCGCGCATGCTGACGAACCCCCCGATACCGAATACCGCTTTGTTGGCGCGGTCCGAGATGATGAAATTCGGCACGCCCGACTGTTGGAAACCTTTCTTGACCGTCGTGGCGTAGATGTCGATGGCATTGCCTTTCAACACCCAAACGTCATCGGTGCGCGGATCGGAGCCGATGATCCATACCGTGTTCCGTTTGTCGCGCGGGCCGCGCTGCGGATTGTCGGCCGATGCGGTGGCCGTGTCGTCGGCCCAGGCACCCAGCGAGGAGAGCCCTGCGGCGGCAGTCATCAATAGAGTGTAAAATGTTTTCATAATATTTTCCGGTTTTAGTGAATAAATAGTTTCTCCGATATTATGGGTCTTCCGAAGGCAAGAACAAGTTTCATGCCATGGGATTTCGTATCTTTGCCGACATGAAAAAACAAGATCCCGAAGCCGCAAGTATCGTTATCCGGGAAGCGGGCATGTTATTGCAGTTCCTGTTCGTCCATTTCGCGGGGCGCAGCAAAACGACTGTCAAATCCTATTTGAGCCACCGTCAGGTGTCGGTGAACGGCTGCATAACGACACAGTTCGACACACCCTTGAAGCCGGGCGACCGGGTAGAGGTCAATTTCGGCCATGCCCGGGAAGCGGTTTCTCACCCGATGCTACGGATCGTATACGAGGATGACGATTTGATTGTGATCGAGAAGCGTAACGGCCTGCTTTCAGTGGCGACCGACAAGCAGATCATGCGCACGGCGTACAGTATCCTGAGCGAGCATGTGAAGCAGGAAGACGCGCGTAACAAAATTTTCGTTCTGCACCGTCTGGACCGGGAAACTTCCGGCTTGATGATGTTCGCCAAGAGCGAGGAGATTAAGGTGGCGATACAGAGCCGGTGGGAGGAAACGGTGGTGGAGCGGAAATACTTCGCCGTGGTGGAGGGCATTGTCGCGAAGGACGAGGGCGTGATCTCGACATACCTGACGGAGAGCAAGGCGCTGAAGGTATATGTGACGGCTAAAGAGGAGGGAAAGATCGCCAATACCGGTTTCCGGGTGCTGAAACGGTCGAAGAAGAACGACGTGACGCTGTTGGAACTGGAGCTGGAGACGGGGCGAAAGAACCAGATCCGGGCCCACATGGAGTATATCGGCCATCCGATCGTCGGGGATAAGAAATACGGCTCGAAGCGGGCGTTGATCGGACGGGTGGCTTTGCATGCCGGGGTGCTGAGTTTTATCCACCCGGTGACCGGTGTGCGGCATGACTTTTCTACGCCGATTCCCCGCAAGTTTACGGAGTTGTTTTAGTCAATATTTACTGGTAAATCTGGTTGCCAGGCCGCAGCCTGCGGATGGTTTGCAAGAAAAGCGCGTGAGCGGTTTTGTTGCGGGCCTCCGCGGTGGGAGGCTGCGGCCCGCACGGCTCACTACGTTCGCCGTTTTCATCAAGGCATATTGATACACCTAATTGTACAATAGTTGAATTGAAATTGGGGTGTACCGGTCAATCTGGAAACGGTTTCCAAACTTTTAATCGTACAATAGTTGTATCGAAATGTCGAAGCCAGAAAAAAAGGTGAGTTGTTCCCGCACTTTTAATCGTACAATAGTTGAATTGAAATGTTTGCCTTTGTCCTGACGAATGTTTTCATTATCGCTTTTAATCGTACAATAGTTGAATTGAAATGCGGTACTGCGAAAATGCGCGCCGTGTCGTAGCGGCCTTTTAATCGTACAATAGTTGAATTGAAATAACGTGTACGCCTACCAGCAGGTTTGGACATGGAACTTTTAATCGTACAATAGTTGGATTGAAATTTCTTGGTCGTGGGCATATCGGACACGAAAAGCATGCTCTTAATTGCACAACAGTTAGGTCCTAAACAAATCGGGGCTATGCTTTTTCAAAAGCATAGCCCCGACTGATTGTGTTGAGAGAGCGGATTACAAATCCGTGATCGGCTTGTATTTCGGCACCAGCACTTTCATCACGATCCACGCGATCAGGTAAGCCACGGCGCAGAAAATAAACGCAATGGCGTATCCGGCCGGTTTGCCTTCGAAACCCATGAAGCGGAGCGACGTCTCGCCGCTGTAAGTGAACAGCATCCCGGCCCCTTTCTGGATAAAGAAAGAGCCGATGCCGCCCGCCATACCGCCGATACCCGTTATCGTCGCGATCGCCCGTTTCGGGAACATGTCGCCGATGGTCGAGAAGATATTGGCCGACCAGGCCTGGTGGGCCGAAGCCCCGACGGCGATCAGCAGGATAGGCACCCAGTAGCCGAAGCCGCCCAGCGGCTGTGCCGCCAGCACCACCAGCGGGAAGAACGCGATGATCAGCATCGCCCGCATACGCCCGGCGTAAGGATTCATCCCCCGGTTGATAAAATAGGTCGGGAATTTCCCGCCGAAGATCGAACCGACGACCGTGATGGTGTAGAGCACCGCGATCGGCAGGGCGATCTGCGTTCCCATCATGTCGTACTGCGCTTTCAGGTACGCCGGCGTCCAGAACAGGAAGAACCACCAAACCCCGTCGGTCATGAACTTACCGAAAGCAAAAGCCCACGTCTGGCGATACTTGAGGCATTGGCGGAACGACATCTTTTTGTCCGGCACATCCTCGACGATACCGGCCTCCTCGGTCACGGCATCTTGTTCGATATAGGCCAGCTCCGCAGCATTCATCTTGGCGTTCTCTTCCGGTTTCTTATAGACGAAAACCCAGAACCCCAGCCAGATAAAGCCGATCAGCCCGACGATGATGAAAGCCATCTCCCAGCCCCACAGCTCGGCCATTACCGGCACGGTCAGCGGCGCCACGATAGCCCCCACGTTGGCTCCGGAGTTGAAGATCCCGGTGGCGAAAGCCCTGTCTTTCTTCGGGAAATACTCCGCCGTGGCTTTGATCGCCGCCGGGAAGTTCCCCGCTTCGCCGACCGCCAGCACGCAGCGGCAGATGATGAACGCCGTGACGCTGATCATGGCGATCTGCCCCACGATGTCCGCCCCCTGCGCCATCCGCAGGGCGTTGGAGTCGGGTAGGCCCGTCAGTTGCTCGGTCACCACGCCGCAGAGGGCATGGATACCGGCACCCAGCGACCACACCGCGATCGACCAGGCATATCCCTTCTTGGTGCCCACCTTATCGACGAACCGGCCCGCGAAAAGCATCGCGATGGCATAGACCAGCGAGAAGATCGCGGTAATGGTGCCGTAGTCGTTGTCCGTCCAGTGGAACTTCTCTTCGAGGATCGGCTGGAGCAGCGAAAGCACCTGCCGGTCGAGGTAGTTCACCGTCGTGGCGAAGAAGAGCATCGAGCAGATGATCCAGCGGTAATTGGTCATCTTCCCATAGGTTTCGTTGAGTTTGCTCATGATTGGAATTTTGGGTTAGTAGTCTTATCGCGGACTTAAGCCCGCACCGAAGCGATGATGGCCCGCACCTGATTGATCGTCTGAGTGATGGCTTCCCAGTTTCTCGCTTCGATCAGCTTTTTCGGGAAGAGGTTGGAGCCCATGCCTACGCAGGTCACTCCCGCCTTGAACCACGCTTTGAGACTCTCCTCGGTCGGCTCTACGCCTCCCGTCGGCATGATCGAGCTCCACGGGCACGGCCCTTTGACCGCCTTGACGAATTCCGGACCGCCCACCGACGATCCCGGGAAGATCTTCACGATCTCGGCTCCCAGTTCTTCGGCCCGGCCGATCTCACTCAGCGAGCCGCAGCCCGGCGCCCAGAGTATCTTCCTGCGGTTGCAGACCGGCGCCATCTCCTCGTTCAGGAGCGGCGATACGACGAACGCCGCGCCAAGCTGGATATAGAGGGCCGCCGTCGGCGCATCGACCACCGAACCGACGCCCAGCATCAATTCCGGCAACTCCGTGGCCGCCCATTTGTTGAGCGTTCCGAACACTTCATGTGCGAAATCGCCACGGTTGGTGAATTCGAATACCCGGATACCAGCTGCGTAGGAAGCCCGGAGGATCTCCTTGCAAAGCTCCGTGTCGGCGTGGTAAAATACGGGAATCACCCCCTGCCGCTTCATCTCCAGAGCGACCTCTATTCTTGTAAAACGTGCCATGTTTTTTAAGTTGTACGATTTTGTTATCAAGTTTTCCGGGCCAGCGAGCGGGCCGCAGCCTCCCCCCGCAGAGGCCCGCAACTAAAGGTTGCTAAGCCCCGCAGGCTGCGGCCGAAAGTCCTAACTTAATAATTTTATTTATCTGGACACCCGGCCCGAACCGTCGCCGCCCATCAGTTTTTCGACCTCGTCGATCGTCACCAGGTTGAAATCGCCTTTGATCGTGTGTTTGAGGCACGAGGCCGCCACGGCGAACTCGATGGTAGTCCGGTAATCGTTTCCGTAGGTCAGCAGGCCGTATATCAGCCCCGCTCCGAACGAGTCGCCGCCGCCCACACGGTCGACGATATGGGTAATGTCATACCGCCGCGAAGCGTACAGTTTGCCGTCGGTGTAGAGAACCGCTCCCCACGTATTGTGGTTGGCGTTGATCGAGCCGCGCAGGGTGATCGCCAACCGTTCGGCCTGCGGGAATTTCGCCTGCAACTGTTTAGCCACGCTCTCGAAACGCGCTGCGTCGACCTGTCCGCCTGTAGCGGTCACGTCGAAACCTTCCGGCTTGATGCCGAACACCTTTTCGGCGTCCTCCTCATTGGCGATGATGACGTCGCAGCATTCCACCAATGCAGGCATCACCTCGGTGCAGCTCTTGCCGTATTTCCAGAGGTTCTTGCGGTAATTGAGGTCGCACGAAACGGTCACGCCCAATTTATTGGCCGCCCGCACCGCTTCGAGGCACACATCCGCCGCTGATTGCGACAGGGCAGGGGTGATGCCTGTGAAATGAAACCAGTCGGCCCCTGCGAGCACGCGTTCCCAGTCGATCATCCCCGGCTCGATCGTCGAGATCGACGAATGGGCGCGGTCGTAAACCACTTTGCTGGGTCGGCTCACGGCTCCGGTTTCGAGGAAATAGATGCCGAGGCGCTCGCCGCCCCAGATAATGTCGGACGTCCCGACGCCGTGCTTGCGCAGGTCGTCCCGGCAGGCTTTGGCAATGTCGTTTTCGGGCAGGCGGGTGACGAAGCTCGTCTCCATGCCGAAATTGGCCAGCGACACGGCCACATTGGCCTCGCCGCCGCCGAAGGTGGCTTCGTAAGAGGTGGCCTGCGAAAAGCGCAGGTATTCGGGCGTTGCCAACCGCAACATGATCTCACCGAAGGTGACTATCTTTTTCATGGGGTTATCTGAAAAAATCGGGTTTTGTTTTTACTGGACGGTTACGATAAGCGGATGGGTGGATTTGGCGCTCTGGTCGAAAATGAGCTGGGTCATCTCCTCCGAGGTCGGAACGTCGCTTTTGCTCCATCCGGCGCCCATTTGGTAGGTCAGCGGCTCGCCGTCCCGGATCGTAGTGCTGGCCAGCAGGTGGCCCAGCCGGGTTTCGACTTTGATCTCGAAGGGGAACACCAGCCCGATCCCCGTGTGACCGTTGTCCGGCTCGTTATCGGTATTGAGCGGCTCCCAGTAGCCCACCATTTTGATCGGCTTGTTCAGGATGTCCAGCACCTTGCCGCCCGGCCCGCGCAGCACCACGCCCGCTGCCACTTTCATCTTGTCGAAATCGCCGGTGAACACCTCCGTGATCCGGTTGAAGTGGGTGTTGGCGTCCAGCGAAATGGTCCGGCGTTCGGTCACCGTGAAGGTATCCACGCGGAACGGTGCGTAATCCAGTTGGAATGCGGTGCGGACCGGGCCGTTGTCCAGGACTTTGTACCGGATGAAGTTGTTGCCCAGCCACAGCGAGTCCTTCTCGTACGGCGCCATGGCGCCCGCGCCTAAAGTGCGGCCCACTTTGTAGCAGTCCAGCCCTTCGCCGCGGTCGGCGTGGTAGTTGAATCCCGGCTGGTACCATTTGTCGATGATCAGGCTGTCGGTGCGTTTGAGCCAGACGTCGATCCCGTTGCTGATCTCGCCCGTGGCTTCCAGCGCCGGGCCGTACATGCGGTGGGCGATCAGGTTGTTCTCCCACGCGAAGTCGTCCATGCGTTCCGGCACGAAACGGCCGAAAGCCTGCGCCGGATAGCTTTCGCGCACACCGGTTTTGAGGCTGTAAGTGGTGGGGCCGGTCGCCGGCACCGTGGCCTGGAAGCGCAGGGCTTGCGGCTCGGGGCCGCCGTTGTAGATCACC
>JAJBVQ010000065.1 GCA_020859745.1 Rikenellaceae bacterium | reverse complement strand
GGATGCGCCAGCATCCTCGGAAGTTTTTTTGGTTCTTTTTGTTCACAAAAAGAACGGTACCCTCAAACACAAAGAAAATGAGTTCTAAATAAAAGATCGAAAAAATAAAGCGGTTTGGATTGCGGTGGGCTTTCGTTATCTTTGTAAACTATGGAACCATTCGTCGTATCCGCCCGGAAATACCGTCCCGCGACCTTTCGCAGCGTTATCGGGCAGAGCCATATTACCGAGACCCTCAAGAACGCCATCGCCCGCGGGCAACTGGCCCACGCCTACCTGTTCACCGGGCCGCGGGGAGTGGGGAAGACCACCTGCGCGCGGATTTTCGCCAAGGCCATCAACTGCATGAACCCGACCGCGGATCACGAAGCGTGCGGCGAGTGCGAATCGTGCAAGGCATTCAACGAAGGGCGGTCGTTCTCGATCCATGAACTCGATGCCGCTTCCAATAACTCCGTGGAGGATATCCGGGCACTGACCGAGAAAGTGCGCATTCCGCCGCAGGTGGGCAAGTACAGTGTCTATATTATCGACGAGGTGCACATGCTGTCGGCGAACGCTTTCAACGCGTTCCTCAAGACTTTGGAGGAACCGCCGCACTATGCGGTCTTTATCCTCGCCACCACCGAGAAGCATAAGATACTGCCCACGATCCTGTCGCGGTGCCAGTGCTACGATTTCAACCGCATCCGGGTCGAGGATACGGTGCAGTACCTCCAATATATTGCGGGGAACGAGGGCGTTACGTACGACGACGAGGCGCTGCATATTATTGCGCAGCGGGCGGACGGCGGGATGCGCGACGCGCTGTCGATGTTCGACCGCGTGGTATCGTTCTGTGGCGCGCAGCTCACGGGGGACAAAGTCGCCGAAAGCCTCAACGTGTTGGATTACAATACCTATTTCGCGGCTACCGATTTGATCCTTGCGGGGAATTATGCGGAGCTTTTGACCCTGTTCGACGGGATTCTGCGGCGGGGTTTCGAGGGGCAGTTGTTTATCGCGGGGCTGAACGGGCATATGCGGGATCTGCTGGTGTGCAAAAATCCGCAGACGGCGCAGCTGCTCGAAGTGACCGGGAATGTGGCGGAACGCTACCGGGCGCAGGCGCAGGCGTGCGACGTCAGTTTCCTGTTCAACGCGATCAACCTGCTGACGCAGACTGACACGGGTTACCGGCAGGCGACGAACCGGCGGCTGCATGCGGAGCTGGCTTTGATCAAGCTGTGCGGCTTGGGGGGGCTAAAAAAAAAAGATAACGCCGTAGGCTCTCCGGATGCTACGGAAGAGGATGCTTTGACACTTGTGGCTGGCGTGGGGAAATACCCGATGCCAGCGATCAAGGTTTCCGGGGATGCGGCGGTTTCGGTTGCTCCTGCTCCCGTCTCTCCTGCTGCGGCTCCCGCGGTCGCTCCGTCGGCTTCGGTACCTGTTCAGGCTCCGGTTCCGGACTCTAAGGTCGAACCGGCTCCTGTGGCTGCTGCGAATCCTGTTGCTGCCGCACCGGTTCCGCAGCCGGCTGCAACGGCGTCTCGTCCGGCGGTGGGGCGTTCGATTACGGGAGTGTCGATCACCGATTTGAAAGCTCCCTCTCCGGCCGCTGCGATGCCGCAGGCCGGGAATGCGGCGCAGGAACCGATGCCCCCCGTGCGGGCGATGAGTCCGGAAGAGGCCGAACGGGCGGTCGCGGCGAAATACGACGAGCTGGTGCGCCTCTGGAACGAACGCCAGCGGCCTCGGTTGGCAACAGCGCTGACCTCCAAGACTATAAAGGGCGGTGAAGTGACCGTGACGGTGCCGAACGAGGTGTTGGCGGACGAGATCAACCAGGCCAAATGGGAGATCGAACGGGACCTTCGGAACCTGACCGGGGCCGCGGTGTCGGTTTCGGTAGTCGTGAGCGAAGTGCAGCAGGAGTACAAGCCGGTATCTACCGAGGACAAGCTGCAATACCTGGTCAACCTGAACCCCAATATCCTGAAGCTCCGCGACGAACTCGACCTGACCGTGTAGGCGCTTTGCCTGCCCGGTTCCTGCCGGACATTTACGGGCGGCGAACAGAAAAATGTGTGAATAAAGCCGTTAAGTTTTGCGGGGAACCGAAAATGTTTTACCTTTGCGGTTCAAAACACACTAACAACAAGCGAAACAATTATGTACGCTATCGTAGAAATTGCAGGTCAACAATTCAAAGTTGAAAAAGGTCGCAAGCTGTATGTTCACCGTCTCGCTGACGCTGAAGGCGCCGGCGTGAGCTTCGACAAAGTCCTGCTAATTGACAATGACGGAAAGGTTGCAGTTGGCGCACCTACGGTAAAAGACGCCAAAGTGGAAGCTACTGTGCTGAAACACTTGAAAGACGATAAAGTCATCGTCTTCAAGAAAAAGCGCCGCAAGGGCTACCAGAAACAGAACGGGCACCGCCAGTGCCTGACCCAGATCGAGATCAAGGATATCATCGCTTAGTTCGGATCGGGAGGGATTTTTCTGTTTATTAAAGAAAACGCTTAAAAAGTAAAAGACAATGGCACATAAGAAAGGTGTAGGTAGTTCGAAGAACGGCCGTGAATCTGAAAGCAAACGTCTGGGCGTCAAACTCTTCGGCGGTCAGGTGGCTAAAGCCGGGAACATCATCGTGCGTCAGCGCGGTACGGTTCACAACCCGGGCGAAAACGTAGGGATCGGTAAAGACCACACGCTGTTCGCATTGGTTGACGGTACCGTATGTTTCAAGAAAAAAGCGGAAGGCAAGTCGTTCGTGTCGGTGGTACCGACTGCGGAATAACGGCGTACGATCCATTCAGGTAAGAGGTCCGTTTTCTCCGTAAAGAGAAAACGGACCTCTCTTTTTTGCGAAAAATCGTAACTTTGAAAATTCCTTGCCGCCCGACAGCGGCCCGACAACCGAGAAAGATAGAAATACGAAGATAAAATGCTTACACTGAAACAGATCCGGGATGAACGCGAACTCACCGTCGCCCGGTTGGCCAAGAAAGGGGTGGATGCCGCTCCGGTCATCGACAAGATCATCGCGCTGGACGACCGCCGAAAGGCGATCCAGCAGCAACTGGACGGCAACCTGGCCGAGCAGAACAAGATCGCCAAAGAGATCGGCGGCCTGTTCAAGTCCGGGAAAGCCGAAGAGGCCAATGCGTTGAAGGAGAAAGTCGCCGGATTGAAGGAGCAGTCCAAATCCCTCGAAGCCGAACAGGCGGAGGTGATTGCCGGGATGGAGGCCCTGATCGTGACCCTGCCGAACCGGCCCGCCGAGATCGTGCCGGAGGGACGAGTGGCGGAAGATAATGTTGTTGTGAAAATGGGAGGGCCGGAAGCCAAACAGCTTAAGGGCGAAGGCATTCTGCCGCACTGGGAGCTGGCCCGGAAGTACGATATTATCGACTTCGAACTGGGGAACAAGCTCACGGGGGCAGGCTTCCCGGTCTATAAAGGCAAGGGTGCCAGGTTGCAGCGGGCGCTGATTAACTTTTTCCTCGATACGAACACCGCTGCGGGCTTCCTCGAAGTGGAGCCGCCGATCATGGTCAACGAGGCTTCGGGCTTCGGGACGGGTCAGCTGCCGGACAAGGAGGGGCAGATGTATCACGCTACGGTGGATAATTTCTACCTGATCCCGACTGCGGAGGTGCCGGTGACCAATATCTTCCGCGACGAGATCGTGGACGAGAAGGAACTGCCGATCAAGATGACGGCCTACACGCCGTGTTTCCGGCGCGAGGCGGGTTCCTACGGCAAGGATGTGCGGGGACTGAACCGCCTGCACCAGTTCGACAAGGTGGAGATCGTGCAGGTGTCGCACCCGTCGGATTCTTACGAGAAGCTGGACGAGATGGTGGCCCATGTGGAGGGGATCGTGCAGAAGCTGGGACTGCCGTACCGTATCTTGCGCCTCTGTGGCGGGGATATGAGCTTTACGAGTGCGCTGACCTACGACTTCGAGGTGTACAGTGAGGCTCAGGACAAGTGGCTGGAGGTCTCTTCGGTTTCTAACTTCGAGTCGTTCCAGGCCAATCGCCTGAAGCTCCGTTTCCGCAATGCGGAGACGAAAAGGACTGAGCTGGCACATACTTTGAACGGCAGTTCGCTGGCACTGCCGCGCATTGTGGCGGCCCTGCTGGAGAACAACCAGACGCCGGAGGGGATCGTGATCCCGGAGGCGCTCAGGCCCTACACCGGGTTCGATATGATTAAATAGTTCGGTTAATTTGTAAACAGCGATGCGCAGCATCGCCCGCCCTCCGGCCGCTCTGCGGCGTGCCCTACGGGCGTTGTTTAGGGTAATTACAGCCTGGTGGATGTCAACTGTCCGCGCGGGAGCGCAGTTTCTACCTGGGGTATAGGCGGCCAATAAGACGCCCAACAGGTGTGCGCACCAGGCCTTAACAGGAAAATCGTTCAAAAGCGGGTTACGCTTTTGAACCGGATTTTCCAAGGCGCGCGGCTAAGGCTTCACGGCGCCCGCGGCAATTATGCTCCGTTTAGCTTACACTAAACGAAGCATAATTGCCCTTTAAGCGGGCGGGCGCCTGGGGACAAACGTGAGGGTACTGCGCTTACGCCGCGCGGGCGGTGCGTGCCGCACTCCCAAGGGGCTGTAATTACCCAAAGCCGTTCTGTTAGGCCGTCAGTAACGGTTGGAACTACCCAAATAACAGCCGCACGCTAACGGAAAACTATCCGAAAGCCGTTAGGCTTACCGATTGTCTATCCTCTGTTAGCGAAGCGCGCGGCGCTCTCCGCAAACAAGAGGATACCACCATCGGACCGGGCAGGCCGCGACGGGCAATAGGCTGTAATTACCCGGATAAAAACCTCGCACCGGGCGAAAGGGGTAACTACCCTAATTAACAAACGAACGGTTAAAAACTCGAAAGTTATGTATATCGTGAATACGTCCTTTATGGTCGAGCCGCCCGTGCACGAGCGGTGGTACGACCTTTTCGCCAATAAGTTCATGCCCTACCTGCGGGAGGCGGGTTTCGGCGGCGATGATGCGCAGGGACAGAGGAGAATCGTTTTCACCCGCGTGCTGACCGATAACGGCGATCCCCACTACACCTACTCGTTGCAGGTCGAAGTGCCCGATACCGCCGAATACCGGCGCTTCATGCAGGACGTGATGGGCGAATACTCGTCGATCGCCGGCCCTTTGTTCGGCGAACAGGCGCTGCACTTCACCTCCCTGCTCAAAAAGATAGACATTTGAAACTCTACCAACCCTAACCCTATGAAAAGACCCAAACAGATCGCAGCCGCACTGCTGGCCGGACTAATGCTCTTCGGCACCGCCGCGGCGCAGCACAAGAGTGAAATCCCGGTGCTGGCCGGAGAAAAATGGTGGGGAGCGTTTACCACGATGGGGAACATCGCGCCCCTCGAAAAACCGACCCGAAAATACTTGCTCGGAACCAATAACGAGCGGAACCAGTCCGCGCCCTTTCTGGTCTCCAGCTACGGACGCTACATCTGGAGCGACGCCCCGTTCGACTTCGAGTTCGACGGCAGTAAATTCCTGATCGACTCGCCTGCCGGGGAAGTGAAGGCCGTACAGGCGGGCAAGACCCTGCGCGAGGCGTTCATTCTCGGTAAGGACGCCCATTTCAAAAGCGACGGGCAGCTGCCGCCGGAACTCTTTTTCAGCATGCCCCAGTACAACACCTGGATCGAATTGCAGTACGACCAGAGCCAGGAGGCGATCGAAAAATATGCGAACGACATCCTGGCCAACGGTTTTCCCGCCGGGATCCTGATGGTGGACGACAACTGGCAGCGGTACTACGGGAACTTCGACTTCAAAGCCGAACGCTTCTCCGACCCGAAAGGGATGATCGACCGGCTCCATACGAAAGGGGTGAAAGTGATGCTCTGGATATCGCCCTTCGTCAGCCCCGACAGCCCGGAATTCCGCGAATTGGAATCGAAAGGATACCTGATCCGGCGAAAGGGGGAGAAGAAAGCTGCCGTTATACCCTGGTGGAACGGGAACAGCGCCTGTTACGACCTGACCAATCCCAAGGCTTTCGAACACTTGCTCGGCATCCTGAAAGGGATGCAGCGGGAGTACGGCGTGGACGGCTTCAAGTTCGACGCCGGGGATACCTATTTCTACGAGCCGGACAAACAGGACTATTACGACAAGACGGCCCGGGCTGTCGATCATTTGCAGAAATGGGCCGAGCTGGGCACCCATTTCCCCTATAACGAGTACCGCGCAGGTTGGAAGATGCAGGGCTCTCCGCTGGTGCAGCGCCTCTGCGACAAAGGGAACTCATGGCCGGAGCTGCGCCGGCTGGTCCCGGAGATGCTCAACGCGGGGATCATGGGCTATCCGTACACTTGTCCCGATATGGTGGGCGGCGGGCAGCTCGCCGATTTCATGCATGCCGACCAGACCAAACTGGACCAGGACCTGATCGTCCGTTCGGCGCAGTTGCAGGCCCTGATGCCGATGATGCAGTTCTCGGTAGCGCCGTGGCGCGTGCTGGACAAGGAGCATCTGGACTATTGCCGGGCGGCTGCCGAACTGCACGAGAAGATGGCTCCCTATATCCTCGAAATGGCGCGCAATGCGGCCAAGACGGGGGAGCCGATCGTGCGCTATATGGAGTATATGTACCCGAACAAAGGCTTCTCCGACTGCCGCGACCAGTATATGCTGGGTGCGAAATATCTGGTGGCTCCGATCCTGACGCCGGACGGCAAACGGACGGTGCGCCTGCCGCGCGGCACCTGGGTGGACGACCTGGGGCAGAAGTTCAAAGGCCCGCTGGTGCTGGAGGTTTCGGCCCCGGTCGGACGCATACCGTACTACGAGTTGAAACGGTAGGTTTTCCGGGGCGGAATAAATAATTATGACAGGAAAGGGGTTGTCTGACAAAATGTCTGACAGCCCCTTTTTGGCAAGAAGTTTGTACTTACTTTCCCGCGTAAACTGAAAACAAAAAGTACGAAAAACAGATAAATTATGACGACTAACAACTTGACAATTAAAGCTCAGGAGCTTCTCCAGCAGGCGGTGAACATCGCCGTGGCCGGAGGGCAGCAGGCCGTCGAGCCGGCGCATATCCTGAGCGCCATGCTGCGGGAGGAGGATTCCATCGGGGTCTACCTGCTGAACAAGGTGGGGGTCAATATGACGGCTCTGCGGACCGCGGTCGATAACGACCTCGCCCGTCTGCCGAAGGTGCAGGGCGGCGAGCCTTACCTTTCGTCGGACAGCAACAAGGTGATGCAAAAGGCCATGCAGGCCACCGCGCAGTTCGGCGACAAATATGTCACCCCGGAGCATATCCTGTTGGGGCTGGAATCGGTAGGCCGCCTGCTCAAGGATGCGGGGGTCACCGAAAAAGAGCTGGTCAAGGCCATCAAGGAGCTTCGCAAGGGCACGACGGTGGACAGCCAGACCAGTGAGCAGCAGTTCGACGCGCTGGGCAAATATGCCGTCAACCTGATCGAACAGGTGCGCAAAGGGCGGCTCGACCCGGTGATCGGGCGCGACGACGAGATCCGCCGTGTGCTCCAGATCCTGACCCGGCGGACCAAGAACAACCCGAGCCTGGTCGGCGAACCGGGGGTGGG
>JAJBVQ010000265.1 GCA_020859745.1 Rikenellaceae bacterium | reverse complement strand
TTATTCGCCGTTTCCAATTTCTTTGGCCCACTCCCCGCCCCGGCCAGTAGGTAATCCGTGGTCGTGGACACGCTGCTTTGGTTGGTGCCGGAATGCAGCTCGATCAACTCCTTCAGCTCCGGCCTCGAATGGCGTTCGGACGTCCCCGAGATCACGATCTTCTTTCCGGCCAGCGCCTCCGAAAGTTTTTCCGCCTGCACCGCCTCCAGCTGCACGCCGGCCCGCCGCAGCCGGTCGATGATCTCCACATTCCGGGGGTCGGCGAAATAGGCGATGATGCTGTCGGCAATCTTTCCTCCCACCTCTTCGATCTCGACCAGCTGTTCGCGCGAGGCCGACATCAGGGCGTCGATCGAAGGAATAGCCGCCGCCAGCTTCTTAGCCGTCGTTTCGCCCACATACCGGATACCGATGGCGAACAAAACCCGCGAGTAGGGCACCTCCAGCGACCGGGCAATACTGTTTATGATATTCTCCGCCGACTTCTGCCCCAGCCGTTCCAGCGGCACCAGGTGCTCCACCTCCAGGTCGTAGAGGTTCGCGATGTCGCCTAACAGCCCGTTATTATATAAGAGCTGCACCGTTTCATCCCCCAAACCTTCGATATTCATCGCCTTACGCGAGATATAGTGCACGATTCGCCCCACGATCTGCGGCGGGCATCCCGTCGCGTTCGGACAGTAATGTTTCGCTTCGTCCGGCTCCTTCACCAACTCCGTTCCGCACTCCGGACAATGGGTGATGTACCGGAACGGCACGCTGTCGGCAGGTCGCTTCGTGAAATCCACCCCCACGATCTTCGGGATGATCTCGCCTCCCTTTTCCACCAGCACCATATCCCCGACCCGAATGTCCAGCAACTCGATCTGCTCCGCATTATGCAGCGAAGCACGCTTAACGGTCGTTCCCGCCAGCCTCACCGGCTCCAGGTTGGCCACCGGCGTGATAGCCCCCGTGCGCCCCACCTGGAAATCGACCGAAACCAGCCGGGTCGCCGCCTGCTCCGCCTTGAACTTATAGGCCACCGCCCAGCGCGGCGCCTTGGCCGTAGCCCCAAGGTCGCGCTGCAACTTGGTGCTGTCCACCTTGATAACCGCCCCGTCCGTTTCATACGGCAAGGCGTGCCGCTCCGAATCCCAGAAATGGATATATTCCATGATTTCCCCGACCGAGTGGCACAGCTTCACCGCCGAAGAGGTTTTAAAGCCCCACGATTTCAATAACTGCAACGTTTCATAGTGCGACGGCGACACCGGCGCATCCGACTGCACGGCATAGAGCACCGCATCCAGCCCCCGCTGCGCCACGACCGCCGAATTCTGCTGCTTGAGCGTCCCGGCCGCCGCGTTGCGCGGATTGGCGAACGGCTCCTCGCCGATGTCCGCCCGCTCGGCATTGAGCCGCTCGAAACTCTCGTGGGGCATATAGATCTCGCCCCGGACCTCCATATATTCCGGCCACCCTTCGCCCATCAGGTTCATCGGAATACTCCGGATCGTCCGCACATTGGCCGACACATCGTCCCCCACCGTCCCGTCGCCACGGGTCACCGCCCGCACGAAGCGCCCGTTTTCGTATGACAGGCTGATCGCCGTCCCGTCGAACTTCAATTCGCAGCAAAAGGCCACGGGCGCATCCGTCTCCTTTTCGATCCGCGCCGCGAACTCCTGCACCTCCTCTTCCGAATAGGTATTGGCCAGCGACAGCATCGGGTAGCGGTGTCTCACCTGCTCGAACTCCTTGGTCAGGTCGCTTCCCACCCGGTGCGTTGGCGAATTGGGGTCGGCGAATTCGGGATGCTCCGCCTCCAAAGCGGTCAGTTCCGCCATCAGGCGGTCGTACTCCCGATCCTCGGCCGACGGGGCGTTGAGGACATAGTAATTGTAGTTCAGCCGGTCGATCACCCGCCTCAATTGGTCTATTTTTTGCTTTACTTAGTTCATAAACAGACTTTCCGTTTTGTGGAGCCGCCGAACGGCTTCCAAAGGTAAACAATAGCACGCTTAAAGAAAAATGCCCAGACCTTTTGGAGGTTCTATTTTTTGCTTATACTTGCAGAAAATTTCTAACGACAAGACTACCTACGAAACACTATGGCAAGCAAAGCGGCAAATGCAAAGAAGCGTGTGATAATCAGCTATATGAATCTGAGCCCGGAGTTGCTCGACGCATTCAAAGCGACCTATCCGCGCGGGTATGCGGAGTCATTGATCCGTATCGACAAGCCGGGCGGGGATTTCTTCTATGTAGTGCCGTTCGAAACCGAGGAGATCAGCTATTTGGTTAAAGTCGATGTCAAGATCGATACCAAACCGGAAGAGGAGCTCGAAAAAGATTATTACGCTGACGAAGACGACGAGATATCGGGCGCCGAACAGATCGCCGACACCGCCAGCGACGACGACGATGAATAGAAACCGAAAATACAGCAACGGAACCATCACGGTGGTATGGCAACCGGCGGAGTGCATCCATGCCGGGGTGTGCTTCAGCTCGCTGCGCAAAGTGTTCGACCCGATCAAACGGCCGTGGGTCAATATCCAAGGGGCTTCGACCGAAGAGATCATCGACGTGGTGGAACGTTGCCCTACGCGTGCGCTGACCTTTTTCTGGGACGACCCCGCGAAGGCCACTGCCGATAAAGCGCACTCCCCGAAGATATTCGATATTAAAGAGCTGCCGGGGTTGTTTCCGGACCCGACCGCCGAGGAATTGGCGGCGAAGGCTGCCGAAGCGGACGGGACCGCTCCTTCGGCCAAAATCACGTTCCGGCAGGGCGGCCCGCTTGTTGTCGAGGGGCACTTCAACATTATCGGCGAGGACGGGAAGACGATCCAGTCGAAACTGAAAATGGCATCGCTGTGCCGCTGCGGTTTATCCGACAACCAGCCTTTCTGCGACGGCGCGCACTTCAAAGCCGGATTCCGCAAGTAATTCCATCCAATACCGTCAGGCATGCAATTTGCCAACTTCGTGGGAAAACTCTTTCATCCCATGGACAAGACCGAAAACGGCAAACTCGAAATCAAGATCATCGACAACGGACCTGCCATCGTCCGGGGAAACTTTACGGTCACCGGCCCCGATGGCAAACCGGTCGAACTCACCGAAGACCAAAAGATAACGGGCGTGGCATTCTGCCGTTGCGGCCGTTCGTCCGACCAACCGTTTTGCGACGGTTCCCATACCAAACATTGATCTTTTCGCCGGGTTGCCCGAAAAAGTATTTCCGAATTTGCCGGAAATAGAGTAACTTGGCACTCATGGAACAGAGCAACTATTCGATCCGCATCACCCCGCACCGATGTGCGGGGTGTTATCGTTGCGTCAGGGCATGCGGCACCGGGGCCATCACAGTTCGCGGCAACCGGGCGTCGATCGCCCAGCAGGAGTGCACCCGCTGCGGAACCTGCCAGAAAGCCTGCCCGCACGGCATGATCTCCGTGCGCGACGATGTGGACGCCGTACGGCGGATGCTCAAAACCTCGGACGAAGTTTTCGCCTCGCTCGACCCGATGTGGGCCGGAGAGTTTGCGGGAATCGCCCCGCAGCGGATTATCGAAGCCCTGAAATTGCTCGGGTTCTCGGGGGTGGGGGAGACCCTGCTGGGACAGGTGAAATACGACGAAGCGGCGCAGGAACAGCTCCGGCGCAACCCGCGGCTCGCCATATCCACCACCTGCCCTGTTGTGGTCAGGCTGATCCGGCATCATTACCCGGATCTGGCCGTACGGCTGTTACCGCTGGCGCATCCGGCCGTACTCCATTCCCGCATGATACGGCGTTGGAAAGGGCAGGGAGTCAAAGTGGTTTATATCACTCCCTGCGTGGCAGCCAAGACCAATCCGGACGAGATCAGTGAACTGGACGCCGTGATCACGTTCGACGAACTGCGGCGGTGGATGCGCGAAGACGGCGTGGAATTCGACCTGATACCGGGAAACGGCAGCTACCGTTTCGAACCGGGAGAGGTGGATTATTCAGGGCAGGGATCGGCGGACGACGCGGCCAGCTGCTTCAGCTATTCGGGCATGCCGGCGATCCGGGAGATACTGGAGCAATCGGACAAATCCCAGCTCACGGGGGGAAGGGAGCCGGTCCTGCTCGAATTGTTCGGTTGCACAGGCGGATGCGCCGGGGCACAGGCCTCGCAGGAAAATCCGGGCACGACTATATTCAAAACCTTAGCCAGCCAGCATTATTACCGGGAGCGAAAACCGGAGAACCCGGTCTGTAAGCTCCCTTTCATCCCGACCGTGGCTTCCTATCCGGCCGAACCGGCGGAACGGTTCCAGGTTGCCGCATCGCAGATCGAGGCCGCGCTGGCCTCCATCGGAAAATTCACCGAGCGGGATATGCACAACTGCAACGGCTGCGGCTACGAAACCTGCCGGGATTTCGCCCGCGCCTTATGTATCGGCCGGGCGGAACCGGAGATGTGCCTGAGCTACACGCGGGCGTTGGCCCAGAAAAAATTCGGGGCTTTATTGCGGCGCATGCCTTCGGGCGTGATGCTGGCGGACGAAGGGCTAAGGGTCGTGGAGGCTAACCGGAACATGGCCCAGTTGCTCGGCCCGCAGGCCGAACAGCTTTACGATGCCGCACCGGGCATGAAAGGAGCCGACCTGCATAAACTGGTGCCGTTTGCCGCTCTCCTGCAACAAGTGCTGGATTCGGGCGAAGAGATCGCCGAACAGGATGTCCGGCTCAAAGGAAAATTGCTGCACGTATCCGTATTCACAGTAGAAGCGCATAAACTAGTAGGCGTTATGGTCAGCAACCTGATGCTCCGGGGCGTGCAGAGCGACGAAATGATCCACCGCACGCGGCAGGTGATCCGCGAAAATCTCGAAACCGTGCAGCAGATCGCCTGCCTGCTGGGCGAAAACGCCTCCCGCACGGAAGCCATTCTGAACTCTATCGTTACCGCCGCCGATGACGCCCGACAGGATTAAATACTTCATCGAAGCGGAGAGCAGCCAGCGGACCGAAACCGGATCGTTCGCCAGCGGCGACGTCTGCATGAGCCGGCGCACGGACGACGGGCGCACCCTGCTGACCCTGATACACGGACGGGGAAGCGGCATACAGGCCAACGTGACCGCTTCAGTCATCTCCTCCATGATCGTCAGCTACGCCCTGCGCAACGCGCCGGTCGGACAGGCGGCGGGGTCCGTGCTGAACACGTTCGGCGGCCACGGCAGCAAAACGGACGCCTCTTTCGCAGTGGCGGATATACAGGCGGACGGAACAGTCAGGATCGCGGAATACGAGGCTCCGGCTTTTCTGCTTTTTCGCAACGGGGTTCCTTACGAGGGGGGCGATATTCAGACCGAACATCTGGACATTGCCACAGGGAACGGGCAGAACCATACGATACGCCTAAGCCGGTTCGGGGCGCTGCCGGAGGACAGGATCGTGCTTTACACCAAGGGGGTCATACGCTCCGGATCGGGTACGCAGCGGCTGCCCGACGGATGGACACGGACGGGACTGGCTGCGGCGATCACCGGGTTGCTGGGCCAGACACCGGATATTTCCGCCCGGGAACTGGCCGCCGCCGTGGTCAACCGCGCAGAGGCCAACGATCTCTTCGTGCCGAAAAGCGACCTGAGCTGCATGTCGGTCTATTTCCGGCAGCCCAGGCGCCTGCTGCTGTGCTCGGGACCGCCTTTCAACGAAACGAACGACCGCAAACTGGCGGAACGGGTCAAAAACTGGAACGGCACGACCGTTATTTGCGGGGGAACGACGGCGGCCATCGTAGCGCGGGAGCTGCGGCGGGAGATCAGCGTCAACCTGCGGCGGGATATTTCGGGGCTTCCTCCGACATCGGCCATGCCGGGCATAAACCTGATCACGGAAGGTGTGCTGACTCTGGCGCGGGTCAAAAGCCTGCTCGAACAGGCTTCATCCTCGGAACTGAACGGGCAGGGTACCGACTTCGAGCTGGCGCGGATCCTACTGGGTCACGACCGGATCGAGTTCGTGGTGGGTACCCGCATCAATCCCCAGCACCAGGATCCGGCACTGCCGGTCGAACTGGAGCTGCGGCGCAATGTGATCAAAGAGATCGCGCGATTGCTGGAGACCAAATTCCTGAAAGAGATACGGACCGAATACCTTTGACTCCGGCAAGCAGGAGCGCTTACTGGAAATTCGGCCGGAAAGTATTAACTTTGAACCCTCAATCGAAAAAACCTTTATGGAGAAACTGACCGTTCGCATCTGCACCGGCACCCTTTGCTACATCATGGGCGGCGCCGAGCTCCAACTGCTCGGCGACTACCTGCCCGAATCGCTGGCCGACAAGGTCGAGATACGGGGGGCGACCTGCCTCGACTTCTGCAACCAGGAGGGAAAAGGCAAAGCCCCGTTCGTGCTGGTCGGCGACCAGCTCGTTACCGGGGCCACCGTTGCCAAAGTAGTCGAAGCGATCAAACAGAAACTCGGATAACCCACCATTATGGCAGTTACGAATAACACCATGATCCTGCGCCGCGAGCTGCTCACGCGCATCATCAAACTACTGCATAATAACACGCTGGAAGAGAACATCGACCGCATCCCGTACCAGATGCGGCCGAAAGGGTATGAGGAAGTGTCGCGTTGCTGCGTATACAAAGACCGGGCGATGCTGAAGTACCGGGCGATGGGCGTGCTCGGCTTCGGGATCGACGAGGAGGAGGACGAGATGACCTCGCTGGCCGAATACACCCGGATGGCTTTCGCTCGGGAACAGGTGTCGGAAAACCCGCTTTCGGTGATGACCGACGCCTGCTCGGCTTGTGTCAAAGTCAATTACGTGGTGACCAATATGTGCCGGGGGTGCGTGGCAAGGCCGTGCGAAGTCAATTGCAACAAAGGGGCGATCCACTTCGTGAACGGACAGGCGCAGATCGACTCGGCCAAGTGCGTCAACTGCGGGTTGTGCATGAAAAACTGCCCTTTCCATGCCATCGTCTACATTCCGGTACCGTGCGAGGAGTCGTGCCCGGTGGGGGCGATCAGCAAGGACGAGCACGGCAAGGAGCATATCGACCCGGAAAAGTGCATCTATTGCGGGCGTTGCCTGTCGGCCTGTCCGTTCGGCGCTGTGGTCGAAAAATCGCACCTGATCGAGATCTTCAAGGCTTTCCGGTCGGAAAAACCGGTGGTGGCTTTGGTCGCCCCGGCGGTGGCGGGGCAGTTCAAAACCTCGCTGGCCAATATCATGGGAGCGATCAGGAAGCTCGGTTTCGACGAGGTGATCGAGGTGGCGAAAGGGGCGGATGTGACCACGACCAACGAGGCGGCGGAGTTCGCCGAGAAGGTGATCGAGCAGGGGCAGGCGTTTATGACGACGTCATGCTGTCCGTCTTACTATATGCTGGCGCACAAACATATTCCGGAGGTGGCCCCGTTCGTTTCGCATACGCGGAGTCCTATGTATTATGCCGCGGAGATCGCGCGGAAACAATATCCGGAGGCCACGATCGTATTCGTGGGGCCGTGCGTGGCCAAGCGGAAAGAGGCTTATGCCGATCCGAATGTGGACCTGATGCTGAGTTTCGAGGAATTGGGGACGATGTTCGTAGCGATGGGGGTGGAGGATTTTACGGATGATATGGCCGTCGCTTTGGACGGGGCGATCATGCCGAGCAGCCGGGGATATGCGGCGAGCGAAGGGGTGATGGGTGCTGTGGCGTCTGCGTTGCCGGGGGATTACAAAGACCGGATCAAACCGGTGGTTATCAACGGGATCGACAAACAGGCGATCAGGGATTTGCGGGGTTATGCCAAGAGCTGCCCGGGGAACATGGTCGAAGTGATGGCCTGCGAAGGGGGTTGTGTCAATGGATGCAACGTGATCGCCAATCCCAAGATCGCTGCGCGGCAAGTCAAGGAACTGGCAAAATAACACACTGTAATTTAGCACTATAACTATATGAACCTGAAAGTAAACGTAACCGATAGGATTTACTGGCTGGGAACCAACGACCGGCGCAAACAACTCTTCGAGAACCTTTGGCCGCTCCCGGACGGGGTAAGCTACAATTCATACCTGGTCACGGACGAAAAGACCGCGCTGCTGGACACCATCGAGATGGGAACGGGCGGCGATTACGTGGGATGGATCGAGCATTTGCTCGGCGAGCATGGACGGACGGAACTCGACTATTTGATTATCAACCATATGGAACCCGACCATTCGGGCGAGGTCGGGGACATCGTCCGGCGGTGGCCGAACGTGCGGATCGTCGGGAACGGCAAGACGTTCAAAATACTGGAAGGGTATTACGGCATCACCGAGAACCTGATCGAGGTTAAGGAGGGGGATACCCTGGATTTGGGACACCATAAGCTCCAGTTCGTGATGACCCCGTGGGTGCATTGGCCGGAGACCATGATGACTTACGACACCACGGAACATATCCTCTTTTCCGGGGACGCTTTCGGGACGTTCGGGACGCTGGACGGGGCGGTTTTCGACGACGAGATCGCCGACTTCGACGAAAAATACCTGGGCGAGATGCGGCGGTATTACTCCAATATCGTCGGCAAGTACAGCAATATGGTGCAGAAAGCGTTCTGCAAACTCAACACCGTGCCGCTCAATGTGATCTGCCCGCTCCACGGGCCGGTATGGCGCAGCAATCCGTGCAAAGTGATCGAACTGTACGAAAAATGGAGCCGCTACGAGGCGGAAGACGGCGTCGTTATCATCTACGGCTCGATGTACGGCAACAATGCCGCTACGGCAGACTACATCGCCCGCAAATGCGCCGAGGCGGGGATCAGGAAGATCAAAGTGCACGACGCTTCGAAAACACATCTTTCGTACCTCATCAACGACATTTGGCGCTACCGGGGCGTGATTCTGGGGAGTTGCGCCTACAACACCAATATGTTCCCGAAAATCGAACAACTGACCACCGAGCTGCTGCACATGGGAGTGAAGGATAAAGTGCTCGGTCTGTTCGGTTCGTACAGCTGGAACGGCGGCGGGGTCAAGAACCTCAAGACTTTCGCCGAAGCCATCTGCTGGCCGCTGGTGGCCGAACCGGTGGATGTGTTCGGGACGCCGACCCCGGAGAAGTTGGCGGCAGCGGATGCGATTGCAAAAGGCATGGCCGAGGCCCTGAAAACCAAAGAGTAGGATTTTATGCGGGAAATACTTATCGGCTCCATACACACCTCGCCCCTGACCGTTACGGCGAACCATACGGCGGTGGCGTTGGGTTCGGGAAACCTGCCTGTCTTCGGGACGCCTGCGATGTCAGCCCTGATGGAAAATGCGGCTATGCTGGCCATCGCGCCGTACCTGGACGATTCGGAGAGCAGTGTGGGCATCTCACTGGACATCACCCACGACCGGGCCACAAAGGTTGGTGAGAAGGTCTCCGCAACGGCTGTGGTTACGGCTGTGGAGGGACGGCGGGTCGATTTCGAGGTGACAGCGGAAGACGCCCGGGGCAACTGCATCGGGAAAGGAAAGCACACCCGTTTTGTGGTGGAGGTCGAAAAATTTATGGCCAAAATCGAAAAATAATCGTAAATTTGAAGATAGAATCATCACTTAAAACACAATACATAATGAGCGACAAAAAATTTCCGGCAGGGGTTCTCACAGGGGACAAAGTAGGGCAGTTGTTTGCCTACGCCAAAGAAAAAGGCTTTGCCATCCCGGCGGTCAACGTGACCGGGACCGACACGATCAACGCTGTGCTCGAAGCGGCCGCTACGGTGAATTCGCCGGTGATCATCCAGCTTTCGAATGGCGGCGCGGCTTTCGTGGCCGGCAAAGGGCTGAAACTGGAAGGGCAGGAAGCGCAGGTGCTGGGGGCTATCGCTGCGGCCAAGCATGTGCATACCGTGGCTAAGGCTTACGGGGTGCCGGTGGTTCTGCACACCGACCATGCGGCCAAAAAGCTGCTGCCGTGGATAGACGGGCTGCTGGACGCCAGCGAAAAGCATTTCGCTGAGACGGGGACGCCGCTGTTCAGCTCCCACATGCTCGACCTGAGCGAAGAGCCGCTGAACGAAAACCTGGAGATCAGCTCGAAATACCTGACCCGCATGGCCAAAATGGGGATGACCCTCGAGATCGAACTCGGGATCACCGGCGGTGAGGAAGACGGGGTTGATAATTCGCACGTAGACTCTTCTAAACTGTATACCCAACCGGAAGAAGTATGCCTGGCTTATGAAACCTTGATGAAGGTCAGCCCGAACTTCACCATCGCGGCTTCGTTCGGTAACGTACACGGCGTTTACAAACCGGGGAACGTGGTACTCGAACCGAAGATCCTGCGCGACTCGCAGGCTTATATCCACAAGAAGCTGAATACCGCTACCGACAAACCGGTGAATTTCGTGTTCCACGGCGGTTCGGGCTCCGAGCCGGAAAAGATCGCCGAGGCCATTACCTACGGGGTGATCAAGATGAACATCGACACCGATACCCAATGGGCTTTCTGGAACGGGATTCGTCTGTATTACAAGAAAAACGAAGCCTATCTTCAGGGCCAGCTCGGCAACCCGGAAGGGGCCGACAAGCCGAACAAGAAGTTCTACGATCCGCGTAACTGGCTCCGCGCCGGCGAAACGTCGATCATCGAACGCATGAAGATCGCTTTCGAGAACCTGAACTGCGTAAACGTTCTGTAATCCGAACGGATTCCAGAGATGTAACGACACCGAGAACAGCCCCAATAATTGGGGCTGTTCTCTTATAGGGCAGTCAATACTAAATTTTTTCACTAATTAACCCCAACCCATCAGCTATGAAAAATGCAGTGGCCATACTCTGCGCAGGGGGGCCTGCGCCGGGCATCAACACGGTAATCAGCGCCGTCACCAAGATATTCAGCCAGAACGGCTACAAAGTGATCGGACTCAATGGTGGCTACAAAAGCCTGGTCAGCGACGAGCCGGACTTTGTGTATCTGGATTTCGAAACCGCCGACAATATCTACTGCCGGGGCGGATCGGCTTTGGTGATGAGCCGTTACAAACCGACCGACAAAGAGTTCAAGACCGATTTCTTCGAGCGTTACAACGTCAAGGTACTGGTGACCATCGGCGGCGACGACACCGCCTCGACGGCCAACCGGCTGACCAAATTCCTGAAACAGAAAGGGATCGACGTGTCGAGCATCCATGTGCCTAAGACCATCGACAACGACCTTCCGTTGCCGGCGGGGTATCCGACTTTTGGATACAACTCCGCTAAAGAGGAAGGTGTTAAACTCGCTACGACGCTCTATGAAGATGCCAGGACCAGCGGCAACTGGTTCGTCGTTTCGGCCATGGGACGCGAAGCGGGACACCTCGCTTTCGGCATCGGCGCGGCTTGCCACTATCCGATGATCGTCATTCCGGAAATGTTCAACAAAACGCCGATCACATTCGACAAGATCGCCAGGCTCGTGATCTCGTCGATGGTGAAACGGCGGCTGATGGGAATACCTTACGGCGTCGCGGTGATTTCGGAAGGCGTATTCCATTTCATGAACGACGAGGAGGTGATCAATACCGGCGTTCAGTTCACCTACGACGAACACGGGCACCCGGAACTGGGGAACGTGAGCAAATCGCATATTTTCAATATGCTGGTTCAACAGAAACTCAAGACGTTGCGCATCAAAGTCAAGAGCCGTCCCAATGAGATGGGTTACGAACTGCGTTGCTGCCGCCCGATCGCCTACGACCTCTCTTACGCGACCCAGTTAGGGCTGGGGGTGTACGAACTCTATCTGGCAGGGCACAGCGGGTGTATGGTCACCGTGGGACGCGACGGTTCGGTCGAACCGCTCTTTATGGACAGCGTGGCAGATAAGGATGGGAAGATTATGCCGCGTCTGGTGGACGTAGAATCCCGGAAAGTGCAGCAGATTATCCAGAACAACCTGCATTACATCACGCCGGAAGATTACAAAGGAGCGTCGAAATATGTGGACGACCCGGCGGAATATGATTTCATGAATATTTTGGAATGGAATAAATAATCCGCTTTGGCCGGCGCGCATCCGGTATGTAACGACAACGCCTTTCCTGCCATCAGGAAAAGCGTTGTTTATTTCAGGTGTGCTGCGATCCGCTCGAAAACCCGCTCCGGAGGCAGATCGTTCAGGCAGGCATAATCGCCCCGCCAACACTCCTTGTGCCCGTACACCGAACACGGGCGGCAATCCATATCCAGCCCCACGGCATCCTCCATAGACTGTCCCAGTCCCAGGAATCCCGCGTAAGGGTGAGTAGCCCCCCACACCGACACCACCGGCACCCCCACCAGCGACGCCATATGCATGGCCGACGAATCCATAGACACCATCAGATCGAGATTGGCCATCAGGTCGATCTCCTCCCGCAGGCTGAACTTCCCGACCACCGACAAGCAACGTCCCGTCCGCGCATCCTGCGCCGCGGCCTCCGCCAACTGGCGCTCCTCGTCTCCCCCGCCGAAAATAAATATCCGCACCTGCGGATACCGCTCGATCAGCATCAAAGCCACCGTCCGCATCTTCTCCAACGGATAGACCTTTCCCTTATGCTGGGCAAAAGGAGCCAGCCCGATCCAATATTCACCGGCTTCTTTCCCCACCCCCAAAGCCGCAGGCACCGTCCGCCGCTGCCGATAGGCCTCCAGATCCGTACCGATGGCCGGAATATCGAAACCCGCCTCCCGGAAAACGTCCGCATACCGCTCGATACTTGTCCGCAGCGGACGCATGACCTTTCCCTTATCCGGCATCGCCGTCAGCGCTTTCTTTTCGGCCCGACCCTTATTTATATTATGATAGGATTTACCTTTCGCCACACGGTATAGCTTACGCAACAGCTTGGAGTAGATCTTATCCTGAAGATCAATGATCTGTTCGACATCGGGATGCGCTTCGCGCAATTCGCGGTAAAGCCGCAAAAGCCCTTTCAGCCCCCGGTGATAGCGGGCCAGGTCTATATTGTGGAATTTGAGGTTCGGGATACCGTCGAAAAAGGGTTCGTAGAACCCGCGCGTCAGCAACACGATCTCCGTCTGCGGATAACGCCGCGCGACTTCGGCCAGCACCGGAGCGGTCATCGCAACATCCCCCATGGCGGAAGAGCGGATCACGAGTATTTTCTTCGGCGCAGCCTTCACGAGTTCAATGGATAACCTGTCTATTTTTTAGCATAAAGCACCGGGTTCAGAGCCGGGTCGTTATACATTTTCATCTGCTTGTACAGCTTCATATACTTGCGTCCTGCACCGATATCCGCCAGCAGTTCTTCGATCGCCTGCGAAAGGTCAGTCCGCTGGGTCAGCAGTACATCCAGTTTCGTTTGGCATGCCGCCCGGTGTTCCGCAGACACGTCCGTCCGCTGCGCCTCCTGCTGCATATGGTAGATCTTCAAAGCCAGAATAGAAAGCCTATCCACCGCCCATGCCGGCGTCTCGGTATTGATCGTCGCCCCCGCCAAAGGAGCCACATTTTTATATCGATCCAGAAAATAGCTGTCGATATATTCGACCATATCCGTGCGTTCCTGATTCGAAGCGTCGATGCGCCGCTTGATCGCTAACGCCTCGACCGGGTCGATCTCCGGGTCGCGGATAATGTCCTCAAGATGCCATTGCACCGTATCGATCCAGTTCTTATGGTAAAGCAGGTGTTCGATACTGCCTGTGGGATAGGGATCGGCGATCGGCGTGTCCACATGGTCGTGCCGATGGTAATCCTCGATAGAGCGTTGGAAAATCTGGTTACAAAGTGCAGTGAACATCATAGCTTTTTCGTTTGCCAAGCAAAAACAGCGGAAAGTCGGGCACAACCGGCCCCATACCGGATTGCCGTGGCCCGCCTCTGCAAGCCGGCATTTATTGTCGGCAAATATAAAACAATTTTGCCGGAAAGCCCCTAATTTTCTACTTTTGCCGGGTACCCTCAGCCCCCTTTCCATGAACCGAATCGTCCTGTATCTCCTGATGCTGCTATCGCCCGCCGTCTGCCGGGCGCAATACAAAATGACCACGCAGGAATATATCGACACCTATAAGTACATGGCCATGCGTTCCATGAAGGAGTTCGGCATCCCGGCCAGCATCACCCTGGCACAGGGACTTCTCGAATCGGGCAACGGCGGCAGCCGGCTGGCCGTGGAAGCGAACAATCATTTCGGGATCAAATGCAAAGGCTCGTGGACCGGAGCCAAAATCTACCATGACGACGACGCGAAAGGGGAGTGCTTCCGGAAATACCGCAACGCCGAACAGTCCTACCGCGACCATTCGAAATTCCTGACCGAATCGCCCCGCTACGCGGGATTGTTCAAACTCGACATCACGGACTACAAAGGGTGGGCGCACGGCCTCAAGGCGGCCGGATATGCGACGAACCCAAAATACCCGCAGCTGCTGATCGACATTATCGAGAAAAACCGCCTTTACCAGCTCGACCGCCCGGCCGGCGTCGGCGGACTGCTCTCCCGCAAAGAGGAACGAACAGAATCGAAAAAGGAACTGAACGAACCGTTGGCGCCCAAACATGCGGTCGAGCGGAACAACGGCGTCAGGTATATCGTTTCGCAGGAAGGTGAAAGTTTCGCTTCGATCGCCGCACAATACCATATGTCAGTCAAACGCCTGCTGAAGATCAACGACCTGTCCAACGCATTCCCGCTGCCGGCAGGGACTGCCCTGTATATCGAGTCTAAACGCGGCAAGTCCGCTTCGTCGCGAAGCCACACGATCGAAAGCGGGGATTCCTACCACTCCGTCGCCCAGCAATACGGCATCAAGCTGAAAAAGCTCCGGAAAATGAACCCGACGACCCGCAAATTCCCGCCGCGGATCGGGCAGGAGCTGCGGCTGCGATAACCTTTTTCAGCATTTATACCGACCGGTTTTAAGTATTTAGGCTGAAACGGCGGGAGATGATTTGCCGTAATTTTGCATGACGACAAATGCTCCCTGCCATGCAGAAGACCCAGCCATTCCGAACCCTTGCCGGACAGTTCCCCTTAGTTTCCGCCGCCACCGACCGGTACGGCTCTTTTTTCGGCGGTCTGCTATCCGTTGTCCGCAACCGTCCGGTCGACAACGAATTGGGCGAAAATATCAAGGACTACGTGCTCGGATGGCTGTCGGAACGGACGCTGGAGGGTTTCGATGAATTTTCCGACCGATCCTACGTGCGGACCTACCTCGGCCGGTGTCCCGACACGCATTGGGAAGCCATCCTGATGAGCTGGAAACAGGGAAATGCGACCGCCATCCATGCGCATCCCCAATTCGCCGGCTACCATTTTGCGGACGGAGTATTCCGGGTGGAGATTTTCGAACCGACAGAAGCCGGGAAAGCCCGTTTAGTCGATACGATGGTCATCGACCGACCGCAAGGACTCTTCGCTATCGGCAATCCCGGCCGGTTCGACAACCACATCCACCGCATCACCTGCCTGAGTGAAACGGGCCACAGTCTCCACGTTTACTCGGAAGACGCCCTCAAAGGAGAGGTCTACCATCCCGCCACGTTATAAAAAAGCCGCCTGTAAAATTTAACAGACGGCTTTCGAAATTATCGTAGCGGCAGTTACTTCCCGTAGTGGAAGATAACGGTCTGCTTCAGGTCAGGATGCAGCGAGTTGGCCACCGGGCACTCGTGCGCCGCCGCTTCCAGTATCTTCTTCACCTTCGGTTCGTAATCCGACGGGAAAGTCAGCTCCACGACGATCTCCACGATCCGGCGCGGTGCGGTTCCCATTATTTTGCTGATATTCACCTCGGTACCATCAATATCGAAACCATGCACCTGCGAGGCTTTGCCCATAATGGTCAGCATGCAGCTGCCCAATGAGGTCGCCATCAGGTCGGTCGGCGAGAAAAATTCCCCTTTACCCCCGTTGTCCACCGGGGCGTCCGTCTTGATCTTATTCCCGGACTGCAAGTGCTCCGCTTCGGTATGCAGATCCCCCAAATAACGGGTGTGAACGGTTATTGACATAATATTCAGTTTAATTAAGGTTATTGAAACAAATATAACTGATATTTTATTACCTTTGCAACTCTTTTTTCCTTCATTTTTTAGCCGTATGACGAAATATACCTACCGACACATCTGGCACGTAGCCTTCCCGATCCTGCTCAGCCTGCTCATGGAACACATGATCGGGCTGACCGACACCGCATTCCTGGGACGCCTAGGCGGCCATAACGGCGAAGTGGCCTTGGGCGCTTCGGCCCTGGGCGGGGTATATTACATCGCCGTCTTTATGCTCGGCTTCGGCTTCAGCGTGGGGGCGCAGATCCTCATGGCGCGACGCAACGGCGAGGAACGCTACCGGGAGATCGGGCCGATCTTCCAGCAGAGCGCCATGTTCCTGCTGTTCCTGGCCGCCATCGTATTCGCCTTTTCCAAACTGTTCGCCCCGCAAATACTGGGCAAGCTGATCTCCTCGACCGAGATATATCAAGCCACCCTGGAATACCTGAACTGGCGCATCTACGGTTTCTTCTTTATTTTCCTCGCCGTCATTTTCAGGGCTTTCTACGTCGGGATCACCAAGACCCGCATCCTGACGCTCAATTCGATCGTCATGGTGCTGAGCAACGTGGTATTGAACTACGGCCTGATCTTCGGGAAATTCGGCCTGCCGGCTCTGGGCGTGGCCGGAGCGGCCATCGCCTCTTCGGTGGCCGAACTCGTCTCGCTGGCATTTTTCATCATTTATACCGCCCGGAAGATCGACTGGCGCAAATACGACCTGTTCCGTTTCGGCCGGTTCGACCTGAAACAACTGGGACACGTGCTGAACCTCTCCTCCTGGACCATGGTGCAGCAATTCGTGGCCGTCAGCACCTGGTTCATGTTCTTCATCGCCGTCGAGCATCTCGGCGAGCGACCGCTGGCCGTGACCAATATCGTCCGGAGCGTCTCGTCCCTGTTGTTCATCATCGCCAGCTCGTTCGCCACCACCAGCAGCTCGCTGGTCAGCAACATGATGGGGGCGGAACAGAGCCGCGACGTCATGTCCACCGTGTGGCGGATCATCCGGATGTGCTACATGATCATTATTCCGCTGCTGGCGGTCATCATGCTCTTCCCGAAACTGGTGTTGCGGATCTACACCGACAACCCCGCCCTGATCGACGCTTCGGTACCCGCCCTGCTGGTGATGACCTCGGCCTACCTGATCCAGACCTCGGCATTCATCTGGTTCAACACCGTGTCCGGAACCGGGAACACCCGCTCGGCCTTCGCCCTCGAAATGGTAGCCATCGGAACCTATGCCCTCTATGTTTATTACGTCGTGATCCACCTGAAAGCCGACGTGGCCTGGTGCTGGACCACGGAACACCTGTACGGCATCGTGATGTTCACGCTGGCCTACCTCTATATGCACAAGGCCGACTGGCGGAGCAAAAAAATATAACTACTTTTGCGTTATGAACATAGCATCCGCAGAATTCCAGTGCAGCAGCCAGAAGGCTTCGCAGTGCCCGGCGGGGGAGATGCGCGAATTCGCCTTTATCGGCCGCTCGAACGTCGGAAAATCGTCGCTGATCAACATGCTGACCCAGCGTCCGGGACTGGCCAAAGTATCCGGAACGCCGGGCAAGACACGGCTGATCAACCATTTCATTATCAACGGGCAGTGGGCGCTGGTCGATCTGCCGGGATACGGCTATGCCAAGGTGTCGCGTAAGGAACGGAGCGACTTCTCGTCCCTGATTACGAGTTATATCCTGAACCGGGAGCAACTCTATTACCTGTTCGTGCTGGTGGATGCTCGGCATGAGCCGCAAAAGATAGACCTGGAGTTTATCCGTTTCCTGGGCGAGCACGGCGTACCGTTCGGCATCGTCTTCACCAAGGCGGACAAACTGTCGCAGGCCCAGTTGAACCGGAATATCGACACATATTGCAAAACGCTAGCGGAAGAGTGGGAGGAGCTGCCCCGGATGTTCGTCACCTCGTCCGAGAAGGGCAGGGGTCGGGACGAAATTCTGGATTTTATAGAAAATTGTATCGCACAGAGTTAAAAAAAAGCTACCTTTGCGGCTGTCAAAACAACATCCGTTCACACACAAACATCCGAACCGCAATCATGGGCGAACCTCAGAAAATCAAATTTTTCGCTTGCCGGAACTCGCGTTACCTGGCTGAAAAGATCGCAAAACACTATGGCTCAGAACTGGGAGCATCCGTCGTGCTGGAATTCAGCGACGGCGAATTCCAGCCGGCCTACGACGAGAGTATCCGTGGATGCACGGTATTCGTGGTTTGCTCGACCTTCCCGCCGGCGGATAATATGATGGAACTGCTGTTGATGGTGGATGCCGCCAAACGGGCTTCGGCCAAGCGGGTGGTGGCTATTATGCCATACTTCGGCTGGGCACGGCAGGATCGTAAAGACCGGCCGCGCGTGTCGATCGGGGCCAAACTGGTCGCCAACCTGCTGCATGCGGCGGGGGTCGACCGGATTATGACCATGGACCTGCATGCCGACCAGATTCAAGGCTTTTTCGACGTGCCGGTGGACCATCTGTATGCCAGCGGGGTATTCGTACCGTATATCAAGAGCCTCTGCATCGAGAACCTCACCGTCGCTACGCCGGACATCGGGGGCTCCAAGCGGGCCAACGCCTATGCGCAGTACCTCGGGGCGCCGATGGTGATTTGCCACAAGCACCGGTCGAAACCGAACGTTGTCAGTGAAATGACTGCTATCGGGGAGGTGAAAGGGCGGAACGTGATCCTGTTCGACGACATGATCGACACGGCCGGAACCATCACCAAAGCGGCGGATATGATGAAGAATATGGGTGCTCTTTCGGTGCGTGCGGTGGTGACCCATCCGGTGCTTTCGGGGCCGGCTTACGAACGGATCGCCGACAGTGCGCTGGACGAGATCATAACCACCGACACGATTCCGCTCAAGGAAGGCAAGGACATCTCGAAATTCAAGGTTCTGACCGTGGCGGATATTTTCGCCGATGTGGTCGAGCGTGTTTATAACTACAAGGATATCAGCTCCATGTTTATCTTCTAACATCGTCATTCGATACAAAAGTACAATTTTTCCCGCCGGCACCAACTTTCGGTTTACTCGCCCCCACTTTGTAAACCGGAAGGCCGGCGGGATTTTTTATATTTTAGACTATGATAGAGGTACTGTACGAAGACAATCACGTGATCGTAGTGAATAAGCGACCCGGCGAGTTGGTGCAGCCCGATCCGACGGGCGATCCGGCATTGGAAGATACCGTGAAAGCCTATATCAAAGCCAAATACAACAAGCCCGGAGCGGTATTTCTGGGAGTCGTGCACCGGATCGACCGCCCGGTGGGGGGAGCTGTTTTGTTGGCGCGGACTTCTAAAGCGCTGGTGCGATTGAATGAACAGCTCAAACAGCGGCAATTCCAGAAAACATACTGGGCCATCGTCGAGAACAAACCCTCCGACGGTTCCCTTGAAGGTGAACTGCGCCACTATATCGTCCGCAATGGGAAGACCAACAAATCGGTGGCATACGACACGTTGAACGCCGTACCGCAAAATCTGCGGGACGAGGCAAAAGAGGCGATCTTACGTTATAAGTTGTTGGTTTCCAGTGACCGGTACCATTTGCTGGAAATCGAGTTGCTGACCGGGCGGCACCATCAGATCCGGTGCCAACTGTCGAAAATAGGGTGCCCGATCAAAGGAGACCTGAAATACGGCGCGAGCCGCTCCAATAAGGACGGCGGCATCTCGTTATGGGCCAGAAGGCTTACCTTTGAACATCCCGTCACGCACGAAACAATCACCGTCGAAGCGCCCACGCCGAAAGAGGACAAGCTCTGGTCTTACTTCGAAAAGGCCGCCGCTTCGGGAAAATAGGTTTCAGCGCAAACGTTTGACGATCCGGGCCGGGACACCCGCCGCCATCACATCGTCCGGCAAATCTTTCGTTACGACCGCGCCCGCCGCGATCACACAACGGTTCCCGATAGTGATCCCGGGACAGATCACCGCGCTGCCGCCGATCCAGCAATCATCGCCGATCGTCACGTCTTCCCCCCATTCGATCCCCGTGCGCCGTTCGTCGGCATCGATCGGATGCGTCACCGCATAAATCTGGACACCCGGGCCGATCAATACGTTCGACCCGATCCGCACCTTGCCCACATCCAGGATCGTGCAGTTATAGTTGATGAAAACCCTTTCGCCGCAGGAAATGTTATAGCCGTAATCGCAGTAGAACGGCGGCCTGACCAGCGTGCCGCGCGGGCAGTTCGGCAAGATCTCCGCCAACAGATCTTCATTCTCGCGCAATGGTACCCCAGCCCGCTCCGAGTTCAACAGGTGCAACCTCGGCTGCAAAAAAGCACGGTCTTCGTCCAATTCCGCCACCCATGGCTTAAACGGTTCGCCCGCCAACATCTTCTCCTTTTCGCTCTTCATAGCCTACTTGAATTCGAACGCGAATGGCAGTAACTCTTCGACCGTCGCCACCCGCACATTCATACCCGTGCGGTCCGCCATAATCACCCGGATATCGCGTCCCCGTTGCGCCCGTACCGCTTCCAAAAGCACCTCCCGGCATCCCCCGCACGGCGATACCGGCACCTCAGAATCCGGCGAAGCAATCGCTATGGCTTTGATTTTCAGAGTAGGGTAAGCGGCCCGTGCATAATTCACCGCCACCCGCTCCGCACAACTCCCCAGCGGATAGGCCCGGTTCTCCTGATTGTTGCCGCACACCACCGTCCCGTCCTCCAGCAATACCGCCGCGCCGACACGGAACCCCGAATAAGGCGCCCATGCCGTTTCCGCCGCCTCTAACGCTTTTGCAATCAAATCTTTATCTTCCATTATCCGAACGATTAATCCAACGGCTTGACAGCCTGTACCATATGACGCTTCCCCAACGCCCCCGGCAACCGTGTAACTTCGAATCCCGCAGACCGTAAAGCACACTTAACCGAACCTTTGGATGAGTAGGTCACCAGTGTGCCGCCCGGTTTCAGGATCGAGTACATTTTCCGCATCACCTCCTCCGACCACAATTCCGGCTGAGCATCTGGCGCAAAGGCATCGAAATACACCACATCGAAATGTCCCGCCAAAGACCCGAAATCGAACGCCGATAAGTCTGCCCGGTATTTCGCCAGCAAAAAACAGTCCGAAATCGCATGCACTTCTCCGTCCCACGGCGAACGATGCAACTCACTAAATGCCGGATCTTCCGTGTAATTCAGCCGTCCGGCATCCGCCTCGCCGATCGGATATAATTCGACAGCCCGATAATCCACCCTGATAGGAATCTTCGCCCCCGTAGCCCGGCAATAGGTCAACCAACAGTTCAATCCAGTCCCGAAACCCATTTCAAATACAGAGATTTGCCCACTATTCTTTGACTCCGCTATACGGTCGAAACCGGCCTGGATATAGATATGCTCCGCTTCACCGATCGCTCCCCTGTCCGAATGATACAGCTCTCCCAATACCTCGTGCCGCACCGTCAGCGAACCGTCACCTGTTTTCAGGAATTCCATAACAAGCTACAAAACACAGCCCTTACCGCCGAACCAATTGAACCACATTCTCGACATGGTGCGTGTGCGGGAACATATCCACCGGCTGCACCTTCATCACCCGGTACGCTTCGTCGAAGATCGCCAGGTCGCGCGCCTGCGTGGCCGGATTGCAGCTCACATACACGATCCGTTGCGGCGCCGCCGCCAAAATCGTCGCCGCCACATCGGCATGTATACCCGCCCGCGGCGGGTCGAGAATAATCACGTCAGGCCGCCCATGCCGTGAGATAAATTCCTGATTCAAAACATCTTTCATATCCCCGGCAAAGAACAGCGTGTTTCCGATCCCGTTCAACACCGAATTCTGTTTTGCATCCTCGATAGCTTCCGGCACATATTCGATCCCGACCACCTTTTTCGCCTGGGCCGCCACGAAATTGGCAATCGTCCCCGTCCCCGTGTATAAGTCGTAAACCACTTCGTTCCCCGTCAATTCGGCGAATTCCCGCGCCACTTTATACAAATTATAAGCCTGTTCCGAATTGGTCTGGTAAAACGATTTCGGATTCACCCGGAATGTCAGGTTCTCCATTCGCTCCTCCATATACGGTTTCCCGGCATAACAGAACACCTCCTGGTCCCCGATCGAATCGTTAAGTTTCTCGTTTATAATATAGTTAAGCGACGTTATCTCCGGGAATTGTTTAACCAGATAATCCAATAATAACAGCCGCCTGTCCGTATCTTCATGCGCAAAAATCACCGTTACCATCACCTCGCCGGTAGTTGAAGTGCGGATGATGATATTTCGCAGAAATCCCTGATGGTCACGCAAATTGTAAAATTCCAGCCCTTGTTCCCCGGCAAACCGCTTCACCGCCAAACGTATGGCATTCGAAGGTTCCGCCTGCAAATGGCACCACTCGACGTCCAGTACCTTGTCGAACATGCCCGGAATATGGAATCCCAGTGCATCCCCATCACCCGTCGCCGCCCCCGCAGCGACCTCCGAGCGAGGCACCCAACGCTTATTGGAGAAGGTGAATTCCAGCTTGTTCCGGTAATATTCACTCTTCTCCGAACCGATAATCGGCGAGATTTCCGGCAATTCGACCTTACCCAGCCGCCGCAGCTGATCCTCCACCTGCCGCTGCTTGTACTCCAGCTGCATCGGATAGGGCAGCGCCTGCCATTTGCACCCGCCGCACTCGCCGTAATGCTTGCAGAACGGCTCGATACGGATCGGCGAATACTTCACGTAATCAAGCACATACCCCTCCATAAACCTCCGCCGCTTATTGTTGATCTGCACGTTGACCACGTCGCCCGGCACGGTATGCGGCACGAAGACCACCACGTCGTTATACTTCCCCAGTGATTTCCCCTCTGCGGCTATATCGGTAATCTCCAGACCTTCGATCTGCGGGTATTTGCTCTTTCTCGGCTTCATAAAGATGACTAAACGGTTCGAATACGGGCAAAGATACGGGTAAATTTCGTAAATTTGGAACCGAATAACCTTATCCTCTTTACCTATGATCAAACTGGCCACGCTCACCTTCAACCCGTTCGGTGAGAACACCTATATCCTTTTCGACGAAACGAAAAATTGCGTGATCGTCGATGCCGGATGCTGCTCGGAAAAAGAGCGGCAAACGCTCGTCTCTTTTATCGAGAAGAATGAATTACAGCCTGTTATGGCAATCAATACGCACGGGCATGTGGACCATATCTGCGGCGTGGAGTTCGTCAAACAGCATTGGGACATCCCTTTTGCGCTGCACCGCAACGAAAAGCCGATCATGGAAATGGCGCACTGCTACGCCGATATGGGTTTCGACGTGAACCCCATCCCGACCGTGGACATCGACCTGGCCGAGACGGAGACCATACCATTGGGAAACAACACGTTGCACGTCCTGCAAACGCCGGGACATTCGCCGGGACATATCGCCATCCACGTACCGGACGCGGAGTTGCTGCTGACCGGCGACCTGCTGTTCAAAGAGAGCATCGGCCGCACCGACCTGCCCGGCGGCAGCTACCCCACGTTGATGGACAGCATCGTCGAAAAGGTGATCCCGCTGGGCGGGAATACACAGGTGTTCCCCGGTCATGGGCCGCACAGCACGATTGCACATGAAGTGATGTTCAACCCGTTCATCGTGGAGGCCCTGCGCGGCGATGTGAACTACAAAGACGATACCACCACGCATGAGAATTGACATTATCACCCTGTTACCCAAACTGTTGGACGGCGCGTTGAGCGAATCCATCATTAAACGGGCCCAGGACAAGGGATTGGTGGACATCCGTATCCACAACCTGCGGGATTATTGCGAGGACAAGCACCGCACCGCGGACGACTATCCTTTCGGCGGCGAGGCGGGAATGGTGATGAAAGTGGAGCCGATCTACAAGATTATCACACAGTTGAAATCGGAACGGGACTATGACGAAGTGATCTACACCTCGCCGGACGGGGTAACTTACAACCAGCAGGAAGCCAACCGGCTCTCCACGCTGGGCAACCTGATCATCCTGTGCGGCCATTACAAGGGGGTTGATTATCGAGTTCGGGAGCATTTGATTACCAGGGAGATATCCATCGGCGATTATGTACTCACGGGCGGCGAGCTGGCGGCGGCGATCATTACGGATAGTGTGGTGCGGATACTTCCGGGAGCCATCGGGGACGAATGTTCCGCCCTGACGGACAGCTTTCAGGACAATTTACTTGCACCGCCGGTTTACACCCGTCCTGCGGAATTCAATGGGTGGCAGGTGCCGGATGTCCTGTTATCGGGTAATTTCGCCGAAATATCGAAATGGCAGGAGGATCTGGCATACGAAAGGACAAAACGCTTACGGCCCGATTTGCTGGAAATTAAATAGCGACAAATGAAGTATTACATCATAGCCGGCGAAGCGTCGGGCGACCTGCACGGATCGAACCTGATCAAAGGACTTCTGGCGGCAGATCCGACGGCGGATATACGTTTCTGGGGCGGCGACAAGATGATCGCGGCGGCGGACGGGCACGGGACTTTGGTCAAGCATTACAAAGAGGCCTCGATCATGGGCTTCTGGGAGGTGGTGAAAAACCTGCGGCGCATCGGGTGCCAGATGCGGTTCTGCCGGGAGGATATCGCCGCTTGGCAGCCGGATGTGCTGATCCTGATCGACTATCCGGGTTTTAATTTGCGGATGGCCGAATTCGTCCGGAAGCACCGGTGGCCGGAGGGCACGAAACGACCGGAAGTGTTCTATTACATCGCGCCAAAAGTTTGGGCGTGGAAGGCAAAACGCGTCGTCAAACTGCGCGAATACATTGATAAGCTGTCCATTATCTTCCCGTTCGAGACCGGGTATTTCCGCAAACACGGGATCGAGGCGTTCTATGCCGGCAATCCGATCATGGATTCGGTCGCCGAACGTCCGGCCTTAACGCCGGAGAGTTCAGCCGCATTCCGGCAGGCTAATAATTTGGACGACAGGCCCATCATCGCTTTGGTGGCGGGCAGCAGGAGTTCGGAAATACAGTACAATCTGCCGAATATGGTCGCCGTATCGCGGCTCTTCCCGGAATACCAGTTCGTCGTAACGGGCGTTTCCTGGCTGGACAAATCCCTGTATGACGATTACCTAAAGGGAAGCGACGTGCGGTTCGTGTGCGACAAGACTTATGAAACCATCGCCCAGTCGGCAGCGGCGCTGGTCACGTCCGGGACGGCGACCCTCGAAACCGCATTGCTGAACGTGCCGGAAGTGGTATGCTTCCGCAGCTCGGCGATCAGTATCTGGGTAGCCAAACGTTTGGTCAAGCTGCGTTTTATCTCGCTCGTCAACCTGATTATGGACAGGGAGGTGGTACGGGAATTGATTCAGGAAGACTTTACGCCGGAGATCGCGGCGGAAGAACTGAGGTCAGTCTTGCCGGGAGGGGCGAAACATGACCGGATCATACAGGATTTCAAAGAATTGCGCATTGCCATGGGCGAACCGGGGGCTTCGGAGCGGGTAGCCCGCGAAATGGTACGATTGTTAAACGTAAATCATTCGTCATGAAAATCATATGTATCGGCATGAACTATGTCGACCACGTAAAGGAATTGCCCTCCGTGTGGGACGGGCAGGAGCGGCCCATCCCGCAGGAGCCGGTCTTTTTCATCAAGCCCGACACAGCTCTGCTCCGTAACAACGACCCATTCTACATCCCCGATTTCTCGAAAGACCTGCAATACGAATGCGAAGTGGTCGTCAAGATCAACCGACTGTGCAAAGGGGTGGAGGAGAGGTTTGCCCATCGCTGCTACGACGAGATCGGACTGGGCATCGATTTCACGGCGCGCGACCTGCAACGCAAATGCAAAGCCGAGGGAATGCCGTGGGAGATTTCGAAAGGGTTCGACCATTCGGCGCCCATCACCCCGACTTTCATCCCGAAATCCGAACTTCCCGGCATTCAGGAACTTCATTTCTCCATGGACCTGAACGGCCAACGGAAACAGACCGGCTACACCGGAGATATGATCTTCAGCGTCGACCGCATCATCGCCTATGTGTCCCGCTTCGTTACCCTTAAGATCGGCGACCTGATCTTTACAGGGACGCCTGTCGGGGTGGGGCAGGTGCATATCGGCGACCGGCTGACCGCGGAGATGGAGGGACGTACCATGCTGGATTTCGAGATCAAATAATCCGGGTATTTGCATGTCAAACAGCATTATACCGAATTATATAGAGATTATTCTGGCCAGCGGTTCGCCCCGGAGAAGGGAACTGCTGGCGGGCATGGGAATCCCATTCCGGGTGGCGGAAGCGTATCCGGTAGACGAAGTCTATCCGCCGGATACCGAGCCGCACGAGGTTCCGTTATATCTGGCGGAACTGAAATCGAGGGCTTATCCTGAAGTGCTATCCGACAACCAGATCCTGATCACCGCAGATACCGTGGTCATTCACGGCGGCCGGGTGATCGGAAAACCGAAAGACCGCAGCGATGCGATCCGTATCCTGACCTCTTTGTCGGGCTCGACCCATGAGGTCACGACCGGAATCATGATCCGAAACCGGCTGGCGCACAAATGCCTGTCGGAAACCGCCCGGGTGACGTTCGGCATTTTATCACGGGGCGAGATCGAGTTTTATGTGGACAATTTCCGTCCGTACGACAAAGCCGGGGCCTACGGGATTCAGGAATGGATCGGATATACCGGGATCGAACGGATCGAAGGATCGTTCTACAACGTTATGGGGCTTCCCACCCGGCTGCTTTACACGGGACTGAAAGATTTTATGGAAACGCAATACACAGACAACCGATAGATAGATGAGAAAACCGATCTTTTTTGCCTTTACACTCTTATTATTGACCGCCTCCGCCGTCCTGCGCGCCGACGAGGGGATGTGGCTGCCGAGCCTGATCGAGCAAGGACGCATCAAGGATATGCGTTCCAAAGGTTTCCGGCTCAAAGCGCAGGACCTCTACGCCGTGAACCAGGCCAGTCTAAAAGACGCGATCGTCCGCTTCGGCAGCGGCTGCACCGGCGAGCTGATCTCGGATCAGGGCCTGCTCATCACCAACCACCATTGCGGTTACGGGCAGATACAGCAGCACAGCTCCGTGGAACACGACTACCTGACCGACGGATTCGCGGCCATGAACCGCTCGGAAGAGCTGGCGAATCCGGGATTGGTGGTTAGTTTTCTGGTCGAGATGAAAGACGTTACCGATCGGATTCTCAGCGGAATCACGCCCGGCATGACTGAACAGGAGAGAGCCGGGATTATCGAAAAGAACAAGCGGGCTGTGGTCAAGGCGGCGACCGAAGGCAACCTCTACAAAGCCTCGGTGGAGGCCCTGTACTATGGCAACCAGTATTTCCTGTTCGTCTATGAAGTATTCGAAGACGTGCGGCTGGTGTTCGCCCCGCCGTCGGCCGTCGGAAAGTTCGGCGGCGACACCGATAACTGGATGTGGCCGCGCCATACGGGTGATTTCTCGATTTTCCGGGTTTACGCCGGAAAGGACAATAAACCGGCAAAATATTCACCGGACAACGTGCCGTATGTCCCCAAAAAATCGTTCACCATCTCGCTCAAGGGGATGAAAGAGGGTGATTTCACCTTCGTTTACGGTTTTCCGGGCCGCACTTACCAATATTTACACTCCGAAGCGGTGCGTTACATCCAGCAGAAAAGCGATCCGCACAAGGTGAACCTGCGCACCATCCGGCTGAACATAATGAACGACGCCATGGCACAGGATCCGGCCGTGCGGATTCAGTACGCCGCGAAGAATGCCAGCGTGTCGAATGCGTGGAAAAAATGGCAGGGCGAAATGAAAGGGCTGGAACGGCTGGGCACCATCGGTAAAAAACAGGCTTTCGAACGGCAATTCGAAGCATGGGCGGCAGACAAGCCGGAGTATTCCGGCGTCACCGCACAGTTGGCCGCCCTGTACGATTCGCTGGAGCCGTACGCATTCGCGCGGGATTACCATACCGAGGCGGTCATGGCCATCGAACTGATCAAATTCGCAGGGACGTATGCCGACGCGAAAGACCTGAAACCCGAAACGCTGGCCCGATTGCAGGAAGCCGCCGCCAAATTCTTCAAGGATTACGTCCCGGCTATCGACCGTGCGACGGCAAAAGCTCTGCTGGCCGAATATGTGAAAAATATCCCTGCTGAATTCCGGCTCGCTGTGATCAATCCGGCAGCCGGCATAGATTCGGTTTTCGACCTCAGCATCTTGACCGATTCGGTACAGGTTAAGAATTTGCTGGCCGGCGGGGACACGGCGATCATCCGGCAAACCATCGACCGGGATCCGGCAGTGCAAGCATATAGACAGTTCAGCGAAATTGCCCGAACGAAGATCGAGCCGACGTATAAGGCATTGAACCGGCAGATCGATGAAAAATACCGGACTTACATGCGCGGGATGATAGAGATGCGCAAGGGCGAGCATGAATTTTACCCGGATGCCAATTCGACGCTGCGTATCGCCTACGGCAAGGTGGACGGATACAGGCCGATGGACGCAGTTTACTACGAGCCGAACACGACGCTCGAAGGGGTGATGCAGAAAGACAATCCCGATATATACGACTACGACGTTCCCGCGAAACTGCGGCAGCTATACGAGGCCAAGGATTACGGCCGCTGGGCGGTGAACGGTACGGTGCCCGTGGCTTTCATCGCCACCAACCATACCACGGGAGGCAATTCCGGCAGTCCGGTGCTGAATGCCGAGGGACAGCTGATCGGCGTCAACTTCGACCGCTGCTGGGAGGGGACGATGTCCGACCTGGAATACGATCCGGTCGTGTGCCGCAATATCGCGCTGGATATCCGCTACGCCCTGTTCCTGATCGACAAAGTCGGGGGCGCCGGATACCTGCTCGACGAGATGAAATTCGCAAAATAAACGACACATTATGGAACGATCCGCCACCATCCGGGAACGTCTGGCAGCCTTGCGCCATTGGATGCAGGACAACAGTATCGAGGCCTTTATCGTGCCCTCGAACGATCCCCATTTCAGCGAATATGTCGCTCCGCACTGGGGATCCCGGGCATGGATCAGCGGATTCGACGGATCGGCGGGGACTGTCGTAGTCACGTCGGAACGGGCCGCTTTGTGGACCGATTCGCGGTATTTTTTGCAAGCCGAAAGCCAACTGGAAGGAACCGGCATCGAACTCCAACGGATGGGGCTACCCGGCACGCCGACTATTCCGCAATGGCTGAACACCTGCGGCATCCGGCGTGCCGGTGGCGACGGACTTTTGTTCAGCCAAACCGCTTTCAGGCAGCTTAGCTGCGA
>JAJBVQ010000239.1 GCA_020859745.1 Rikenellaceae bacterium | reverse complement strand
GACCCCCACTGACCCGACCCCCTCGAACCACTCCTGCCGCAACTCCGAAGCATCCTCCACCTTGTAAGAGTGTCCGTTGGCCTCCCGGCACACCTCGTATAAAGCCTTGCCGTTCGAACTCTTGCTGCCGCTCACGAAGACCACCGCGTCGAACCGCGCCGCGAAATCCCTCAGGTGGGGATTTCGGTTCGACACCTGGCGGCAGATCGTGTCATGCACCGTAACCGCCGCAGGATCAGCCGCCCGTCGCAGGATCTCGTCCCGAATCGCATTGAACAGGCTCAGGCTTTGCGTCGTCTGCGACAGCAGGCAGACCGGCCGCCCGAAATCGACCCGCGAAAGGTCATCCAAAGACTCCACGACAATGGCCTCCTCATTCGTCTGCCCCGTCAGGCCCACCACCTCCGCATGCCCCGGCTTGCCGAGGATCACCACCTGCCCGTCCACGCCCTTCATCTCTTCCCATGCCCGCCGCACCCGCTCCTGCAATTTGGCCACCACCGGGCAAGTCGCGTCCGCCAGCTCGATGCCGTATCGTTTGGCGAGGGCGTAAGTCTGCGGCGGTTCGCCGTGCGCCCGGATCAGCACGCATCTGCCCGCCAGCTCCGGCAGCCGGGCGTGGTCCACGGTCTGCAACCCCATTCGTTCCAGCCGGTTGACTTCCACCCGGTTGTGCACGATGTCCCCCAGGCACCACACCGCCCTCCCCCGCGAGCGGAGCAACTCTTCGGCCGTGGTGATCGCCTTGACCACGCCGAAGCAGAATCCCGATTTTTCGTCGATCTCGATCTTCATAACAGAAAGATAACGACCGGTCAGCGCACCGGAGTATGTTCGCCGACCAGCAACTCGTCCGCCGGGAAATCCGGCACGGCAAAAGCCCTCCGACCATCCGGCACCCATTGCAGGTAGGTGATCGGCAGCCCTTCGGCCAAAAAACGTGCCTCGTAAGTGGTCTTAATGGAGAGTTTGGCGTCCGCCACCCCTTTGCCGTAAATATCGTCGCAGCACACCGCCGGGATGATCCCGTTGCAGTCGAGCACCGCTTTGGTATACTCGTGCAAGTGGCCCGAATCGGTCTTCAGGTGGACGATCCCGCTCGGTTTGAGGAACTGTGCGTAGCGTTCCAAAAAACCCGGCGCCGTAAGCCGCTTGCCCACGCGCCGCTTGTTCATCTGCGGGTCCGGGAAAGTGATCCAGATCTGGTCCACCTCGTCCGGCCCGAAGAACGAGCCGATAAACTCGATCCGCGTCCTCAGGAACGCCACATTGCCCATCCCCTGTTCCGTAGCCGTCTTGGCCCCGCGCCACATCCGGGCCCCTTTGATGTCCACCCCGATATAATTCATGCCGGGATTCGCCGCCGCCAGCCCTACGGTGTATTCGCCCCGACCGCAGCCCAATTCCAATACGATCGGATTGTCGTTGCCGAAAAAATCCCGCCGCCAGTTGCCCTTGAGCGGGTGGTCCCGGTGGAATATCTCGTCGAATCCGGGCTGTATCATGCAGCGGAAGGTAAGGTTTTCGCTGAATTTCCTGAGCTTGTTCTTTCCCATGGTTGTCGGATATAGTAAGAGAGGCTACCGCATGCCGGCCGGGTGCGTTCCTCCGGCGACGACCCCGACGGAAAGGATGCCCCGCAGGGTGTCCTCGCCGGTGAGTTGCCGCACGGAAAGAGCGTACTCGCCGTTGCCGGAGTACCGGATGCCGCTGCGGTAGCGGCGCGTAATGTCGTAATGGTTGGAATAGGAGCGGCCCGCCCATCGGTAGGCGCCGTTCTCCGAAAGCGTTGCCAGTGGGAAATCGACGGTATCTGTCCAGAACCGTTTGTCCGGGGCCACGCCTTTGATCTCCAGCGGCAGGTCGGCATACGGAAAATCGGCGCGGTGACGCACCGTAATGTCGATCCATTGCCCCTCACCCCCGGCAGTAGCGACCGAATCGGGCCGGAAGGTGAAAACCACGGACTGGTCTTGCGCCCACCCCACCTCCGGCAGGTCGTACATCTCCATATAGTTCCGGCTCATGCATCCCGTCGCCGTGAGAGCAGCCAACAGCAGGCCGCAGGCCGCCGCCCGGACGGAGCTATGCCTGCCCGCCGCCATTGCCGCCGCCCGGATTGCTGTTCCCGTTGCCGGAATTTCCGCCCGGCCTGCGGCGCGGCCCCCTGTTGTTGCCGCCGCGGCGGTTGTTGTTCCGATTACCGCTCCGGTTTTCGCCGGCTGCCAGTTCGGGCCGCGCCGTGGGCCGTTGGTCGCCCTTCCCGGAAGCCCCCTGCGCCATTTCCGGCCGGGCGGTGTTCCCGTTGTTATTGTCCGACCGCTGGCCTTCCCGGTTGTTGTTCCCCCCTTTGCGGCCGCCCCGGTTATTCCGGCCTCCGCGCCTGCGTCCCCCGCTGCGCGAAGCGTCGAAACTGGTGATGCTCTCTTCGCCCACCACGTTCTTGATCTCCGGCTCCTGCGGCCCGTCGTTGCGCGCCAAAGCCGCATCCTCCAGCCGGTCGATCTTTTCGCCCCGGCGGTTCATGGCCACGATCTGCCGCACGCGGTCGGTCGTCAGCGGGATCATCACCGCCGTGGACTGCGGGTCTGGACTGAACCACATGACTTTGCTGAATATGTCGCTCTTGACCAGGTGGTAGCTGCCGTCCAGCGCCTCCAGCGGCCCGTTCAGGCGCGGGAACGAACGCCGTGCGTCGATATAGGAGTCCAGCTCGTAATTGAGGCAGCATTTGAGCTTGCCGCACTGCCCCGCCAACTTTTGCGGGTTGAGCGATATCTCCTGGTGGCGCGCCGCGCCGATGGTGACCGATGAAAAGTTGTTGATCCACGTCGAGCAGCAAAGCTCGCGCCCGCAGGCGGCGATGCCGCCGATCCGCCCGGCCTCCTGCCGCGCCCCGATCTGGCGCATCTCGACCCGGATCCGGAACTGGTCGGCCAGTACTTTGATAAGCTCCCGGAAGTCGCCGCGTTCGTCGGCGAGATAATAGAAGATGGCCTTGAGCCGGTCGCCCTGGTACTCCACGTCCCCGATCTTCATGTTGAGCCTGAGGTCCGCCGCGATCTGCCGCGAGCGGATCATGGTGGAGTGTTCCAACGAAATGGCCTCCTGCCACTTCTCGATGTCGTACGGCTTGGCCTTGCGGTAGATCTTTTTGAATTCGAGCCCCTGCGGGTTGAAGCCGGTGCGCTTCATCTGTTTGGTTACCAGTTCGCCCGTCAGGGTGATGATACCGATGTCGTGCCCCGGGCTGGCCTCCACCGCCACGATATCCCCCGTTTTCAAAGCGAGGCCGGTGTTGTTCCAGTAGTATCCCTTGCGCGTGTTCTTGAACTGGATCTCGTAGATCTGGTTGTCCGCCAGCGGATCCGGCAGGTCGGCCATCCAGTCGAACACTTCGAGCTTATGGCATCCCGGACAGTTGCGGGCCTCCGGCTCGCCGTTGGCGTCGGTCGAGAAGCAGCAGCCCCGGGTCGTATTTTTTATGCAGGTCATTGCGTTGCGTGTTAGGTTGGAAGCCCGGATAGCCCGAAAAGCGGGATATACAGGGCGTTCACACGCAAAGGTATGATTATTACAGCACTTCTGCAACTGTGAAGGTGCTGCCGCCGACGAAGACCAGGTCGCCCGGGCCGGCCATTCCGCGGGCTTTTCCGAGCGCCTCGGGTATCGTCGGCACGACATCGCCCTGCAAACCCGCTTCCCGGGCCCGGCGTGCCAGCTCCTCCGCTTTCAGCGCCCGGGGCAGTGAGGCCTGCGTAAAGAGGTAATACGCTTCGCGCGGCAGCAGCGGCAGGATATGTTCCAAATCCTTGTCGGCCACCACGCCCAGCACGAAGTAGAGTTTTTTGTAGGTCTGGTGTTCCAGCTGTTCCGTGACGAAGGTCAGCCCCGCTTCGTTATGTCCCGTGTCGCAGAGAATGGGGCACGGGTCTTCGGCGGTGGCGATATTCTGCCACCGTCCGGGCACCTTCGCGGCGGCCAGCCCCCGGCGCACCTCCATGGTGGTGAGCGGCTTCGGCAGCCGTTCGGCCAGTATGTCCAGAGTGGTCAATGTAGTGCAGAGGTTCCGCTGTTGATAGTCTCCCTCCATCCCCAGTTGCAGGGTGAAGCGGTAGCCGTCCAACAGGCTTTCGACTTCGAACATGCGCCCTTCGTGCCCTACGCAACGGTACCGCTGGTCGGCGAAAACGATCGGCGAGTCGGTTTCGTGCGCTTTGGCGATAAAGGTCGGGGCGGTTTCCAGCCGGTACTCGCCGATGACGACCGGTATTCCCGGTTTGATGATCCCCGCCTTCTCCGCCGCGATCTTCGGGAGCGTGTCGCCGAGGAACTGCATGTGATCGAAGCTGATATTGGTGATGACGCTCAGGAGCGGCGTAATGACATTCGTGCAGTCCAGGCGGCCGCCCATCCCGACCTCGATAACGGCAATATCCACCCCTTCTCTTCGGAACCAGTCGAAAGCCATCACGGTGGTGATCTCGAAGAACGACGGCCGCAGCTCCTCGATATGCGGCCGCATCCGTTCGATAAAGCCGACGACCTCGGCTTCGGGGATCATCCGCCCGTCCACCTGCATCCGCTCGCGGAAATCCTTGAGGTGCGGCGAGGTGTAAAGCCCCACTTTGTATCCCGCCTCGCGCAGCACGGCGTAAAGCATCTGGGAGACAGAGCCTTTGCCGTTGGTTCCTCCCACATGGACGGTGCGAAACGCTTCGTAAGGCTTGCCGAGCAATTCGTTCAGGGCGTAGGTGTTCTCCAGCCCCTCTTTGTACGCCCCTGAACCGACGCTCTGGAACATCGGGGCGGCGGCGTACAGGTATTCTATGGTTTCGGGATAGGTCATAATTTGGTTCTATTTTCCGCGTCAGCGGCCAGCCCGCAGCCACCCCGGGCGGAGGGCTGCAATCTGCGATTTTGCCTCCGCTGGCTACGGATGCCGCATCGGTTACTATTCCTCCAGCAGCGACCGCTTGCGGAACCGCCACGCCACATAATAGAGCAGGCACAGCCCCAGTACCAGCAGGCACAGCCGCACGATATAGTCCCCGCCCCGCACATAGGGCGTCAGGGTGTCATTGGCATTGATCCGGCCCGCCAGCAACGCCCGCTCGTCCCAGCCAATCCGGTCGATCACATCGCCCCGCTGGTCGATCAGGCCCGAGATGCCGGTGTTCGCGCTCCGCGCGATAGACCGGCGTGTCTCGACCGCCCGCAGCCGCGCGAAACTGAAATGCTGGCGGTAGCCCGGCGTATCGCCCCACCAGCCGTCGTTGGTGATGATGAACATCACCTGCGCCCCGCGCCGCACGTACTCCGTGTAGTAGCCGCCGTAGACCGACTCGTAGCAGATCGCCACCCCGGCCCGGATGCCTTCCGGATTGGTAATCAGCGAGCGGCACTCCTGCATCCCCAGCGATCCGGAGATGCCGCCCAGGTCGATGTTCAGGAATTTCAACGCTCCGAACACCTTCGGATAGGGAAACAACTCGGCCCCGACCACCAGTTTCGACTTGTGGTAGACCTGCACCTTCGGATCGGCCGCCGAAATGCCCAGCGCACTGTTATATACGTCGTAGGATATGCCCCAAAGAGAATCGGTACGTGTCCAGCGCTTGTGCGGCATCTCCTCGTCGTAACGCAGCAGGGTGGTCGCCCCGGCGATCAGTTCGGCTTTCGGGAAGCGGGCCATAAAGCGGCGAAGGGTGTCTATCTCAGCGTTGCCGTCCAGCCCGCCGAGCCAGAAATCTCCGTCGAACGAGGTTTCGGGCGTGACGATGAATTCAACGTCCCGCGGTGCATCTTTTGCCAGATCGAGAATGATGTCGCGCTGTTGGTCAGCGGTCAGGCCGCCGAATTTCTCGTTGTACGGGTCGATATTGGGTTGCACCACCGCCACCCGCACGGGATTTTCCGCTTCTTCATAAGTGGCGTACCGCACCAATGATGCGGCGACGGGCAGCGCGACCCACAGGATAGCGGGCAGTGCCGCCCGCCAACGCCGTGCCCGCCAGTTTTTCCAGAGCAGGTAGAACAGGATATTGCCCACCAGCACCCACAGCGACCCGCCGAAAGAGCCGGTAAGCTCGTACCACTGCACGATCTGCGGGGTGTCGGCGAACCCGTAGCCGAGGGTCAGCCACGGGAACGATATTTCGTTGTTCATGAACAGGGATTCGAAGGCGATCCAGAGGGTCACGAACAGGGCCCACGCGATGGGCTGCGGGGCTCGGAACCGGAACCAGTGGAAGAGCATAAAGGGGAGCAGGGTGAAGAAAAGGCTCCCGACGGGTATGCCGAAGGTGGCCACGGGGGTGGCGATGCCGACCCACCAGGTGGTCGATACATTCCACAGGGTAAAGGCAAGGGCCGCCCACAGCCAATAGAAGCGTGGCCGCATGTCGCCGAGCAGGAGCAGGGGCACGAATGCGATAAAGAGGCTCCATCCTCCGCACCCCCACCAGGGCAGGGCGAGAAAAAGCGCTGACAGCAGGGTGAGTAGTAGTTTTTTTATCATGCCTTTCCTGTTTTTCCGCGGTAAAGATAACCAAGTTTCATAACTTTGCATTTCTACTTAACCGTTCGTTTATTCACTACCCACTGTATGGAACCGTCCCTTTGTTGATCTTCGGTCTTCCTCCTCGCCGCTCGGCAGTGTACAAGCAAGCTTGCACTGCACTCGCCGGCAGCGTCGGTTGAAAGAAAGGGACCCAAAGAACTTTTGAGTCAGCTGCGCTACTCCTTTGGCTCCGCAGTCACTCGCTTTAGGTCGCAAAGGCCGGAGCCAGCGAGGCCCAACAAGCGCAGCGCAGTTGCAGGCCTGCGCCGGGGGTGGCTCCGGCCTGCGCGGCTCGCTACGCTCGCCGCCGAAACGGGTCGTTACAGTCTGGAAAGGCCCCAGAGAACCGCTTTGTGAACAAAGGGAATGGTCGCCTCACGTGGGTAGTAAATAAACGAACGGTAAAAGAGAAGAGAGGATATGGGTTCACTTCTTTTATTTTTGCAAGGCCTATTGGTCGGTTTTCTGGCCTCGGTGCCATTGGGGCCGATCGGAGTGATCTGTATCCAGCGGACATTGAGCGGCACCCATAAGTCCGGATTTTTTTCCGGGTTGGGGGCAGCCACCGCCGACACCATCTTCGCCACCCTGGCCGTCTTCTCGCTCTCGTTCCTGACCGACTTTATGGACGCCCACAAACACTGGTTCACCGCTATCGGCGGGATCCTCGTCATCGTATTGGGCTTCTCGATCTTCTACAAACGCGTCAAGCGGGCCAGCCAGCGGCGGCAGACCAAAAGCAGCCTGCTGAGCGACTACCTGTCGATCCTGTTCCTGACATTGACCAACCCGGCCTATATCCTCGTGTTCATCACCCTTTTCGCCGCGCTGGGGATCAGCAGCGAAGGGCATCACACGGCCGTCAACCTGCTGCTGATCACCGGTGTGCTGATCGGGGCGGCCTGCTGGTGGTTTACCCTGACCTACGCGGTCAGCAAACTGCGCAAACGGTTCCGGCTGCGACACCTATGGTGGATCAACAAGATCACGGGGGCCGTCATTATCGTGTCCGGGATTCTGTTGGTGCTGAGCATCGTGGTCAACCTGGGGCCGGTCGGGAAGATTTTACCTTAAACGAAACATGAAAAAGATCATTATAGCGGTCGACGGCTATTCGTCGGGGGGAAAGAGTACGTTCGCCAAAGCGGTGGCGGCGAAGTTGGGGTATATCTTCATCGACACGGGGGCGATGTACCGGGCGGTGACGCTGTACGCCATGCGG
>JAJBVQ010000007.1 GCA_020859745.1 Rikenellaceae bacterium | reverse complement strand
TTACAATATAAACAATAGTTTTGTTAAAAAGATGGTATTTGCAAAATATATTAATAAGTATTTCCTATTTAAAATTAAGACAAGGCATGGTTGTTATATCCATAAAATAGTAAATAATAGCACAATATGTCAGGGCGGAGATTTGTAATATTGAATTAAAATGATTAATATCGCATATTAAATGATTTAATTTTCCTTTAGTGAAAATTTTACTTATCTGGACTCATACAAAGTTGACGATTGTCGCTGTAATTGCCGGATGTTGTCCGCTATTGGTTGGGGCAAAACCTGTTACTTTGACCTTGGCTCAGGCTATTAACCGGGCTCAGAGCCATTCGATAGATGCGATGATGGCCAAGCACACGTACCTGAGTCAGTATTGGCAGTACCGGTCGTACAAGGCTCAGAGGCTGCCTTCTTTATCCCTGAGCGGAACGATTCCGAATTTCGACAAATCCTATACTTCGCTCCAAAATGCCGTTACGGGTGGATATAATTATGTAGACAATTATGCTATGCGCAATTCTTTGGGCCTTTATCTCCAGCAGAATATCGCCGCTACCGGAGGAAATATCCAATTGTATACAGGCCTGGACAGGCTCGACCAATTCTCGCCCAATAGGGAGGTGACTTGGAATTCGGCACCGGTGAGCCTGATCCTGAACCAGCCGATCGGAGGGTTCAACCAGCTCAAATGGGATAAGAAGATCGAACCGGTCAGGTATGAGAAGGCGAAGTACGAGTATCTCGAATCCATGGAATCCATCACGGCTAATGCCGTGACCTTGTTTTTCAACCTGCTCATCGCCCAGCAAAACCTGGATATCGCCCGGCAGAATTACGCCAACACCGACACTCTCTACAAAATCTCACTGGAACGTTTCAAGATCGGCTCCATCTCCAAGAACGACCTGATGCAGCTTGAGTTGCGCTTGCTGAACGAGGGGATGTCGATCAACAGCAATAAATTGCAGCTCGATCTTGCCGCTGCTAAGCTCAAATCGTACCTGATGTACGATGAACAGGATTCAGTGGTGCTCGACATTCCGGAGAATATCGCCGATATAGAGATATCGATTGACGAAGCCTATCGGCTGGCCTTTACCAATACCTCGTTCGAGTACCGGAACCGGATCGGTCAGTTGGAGGCGGAGATGAGCGTGGCCCAGGCCAAAGCCAACCGAAGGCCTCAAGCAACTGTATATGCCCGGTTCGGGCTCAACCAGGTGGCCAACACGATTGGGGATGCCTATCGTAACCCGCTGGACCAGGAGACGATACGGATGGGGATCAGTGTGCCTATTTTCGACGGGGGGGTAGCTAAAGGCAAGGTCAGAATGGCACTTTCGCGGCAGGAGGTGACCGAAGCCGAGATCGACAAAGACCGGATTGATCGCAAACAGGACATTTATTTGAAAGTCATGCAGTTCAATAATCAAAATACACAGTGTTCCATTTCGGCAAAGGCGGATTCTGTGGCTGCAGAACGGTATAACTTGTCGCTGCGGCAGTTCGCGGCCGGAAAGATCAGTGTGCTGGACTTCAATACGGCCCAGAGCGAGAGAAACACTGCCCATACGAGCTATTTGGCGGAATTGCAGAACTACTGGAACTATTATTATACTATTCAGCGTTACACGCTGTTCGACTTTCTTCACATGCGGAATATCGCCAACAGTTTCGATGCTGCTTCACTTGAAAAATAGACTTCTATGGTACCTATATTACGCCTCTTTTGGGTTTCGGCGGCGAGTGTGACCCTGTTCGGTTCCTGTGCCGGAGGCGGTTCGGCCGCCGAAGACGGCGCAGATACCTCGGTCAACAAAAAAGCCCGGATACAGATTTCCAACCCGGTCGATACCATTATTCTGCAGCGGGGTACTTTCCGTTCGCAGCTTATCAGTAACGGCAAGCTCCGGGCGCAGCAGAAGAGCGACCTGCGTTTCGGTTCCTCCGGAGCAGTAGTGTGGTTGGTCGGGGGTAATGGAACGCCGGTGACTGCCGGGGCGACGATCGCCAGGCTCGACGAACGGGAGGCGCAGATTCGGTTGGAACAGGCGCTACAGGCGATGCAAAAGGCCGATATAGACCTTCAGGATGCGTTGCTGGGCTTCGGGTACGACATAGCGGACACGGCCCGGGTGCCACGCGAGACGATGCGGATCGTCCGGCTGCGGTCAGGCTACGATGCGGCGGTCACTTCGCTGAACAGCGCCAAACTCAGCCTCGAAAACAACGTCGTCACGGCGCCGTTCACGGGTAAGATTGCCAACCTGAAAACGAAACTGCATGAAAATCCGAAAGGGGACTTTTTCTGCTCGGTGATTAATGACCGTAGTTTCGATGTGGAGTTTAATATTCTGGAGAGCGAGCTGGCATATGTGCGGGTGGGGCAGGATGTGGCTGTAGCGACATTCGTCGAACCGACCAAACGCTATGCGGGACATGTGACGAATATCAATCCGGCGGTGGACGACAAAGGGCAGATCATCGTCACGGCCAATATCCCCAATCCGGGCGGGCTGATTGACGGAATGAATGTCAAGGTCTACATTGAGAGTGCGGTGGCGGGTAAGTTGGTGGTGCCCAAGAGTGCCGTGCTGGTGCGGGATGACCGTGAGGTGCTGTTCCGCTATGATCCGGCCACGGGAAAAGCGATGTGGACTTATGTGCTGATCGAAATGTCCAACGGGGACTCTCACGCGGTGGTGGCCAATACGGACCGGGGTGCGGAACTCAATGTGGGCGATGCGGTGATCGTCTCGGGTAACCTGAACCTGGCCGACGGATCGGACGTCGAAATCAAACCCAATTCATAAACGTTGGGTTAATATTCAAACGATACGTAGTATCGGCCGCCCGGGGGACGCGGTTGCATCGCGGCGGGCGGCCTGGATTGGGGTAGTTAAAGCCCATTGGGAGTGCGGCACGCACCGCCTGCGCGGCGTAAGCGCAGTACCGTACTGTTTGCGGAGACCGAGCCGCGCGCTCCGCTAACATAGAAAAGACACCGCAAAAGCCGTTAGGCTTTTCGGCGGATTTCCGTTAGCGCGCGGCTAAAACCTTGAGATAGTTACAAACCCCGTCGGAGCCGCCGAAACCTTAGGCCGCGCGCCTGGCGAAATCCTGTTTCAGCAAGCCCAAGGCTTGCCGAAACGACATTTCGCTTTTCAGGCGTGGCGCGCGAGGTTTGAGGGTACTGCCCTTACGCCGGGCAGGCGCACCCGTTGGGTGTTTGACTGGGGTTTGCAATACCTCACACATGTGCCGCAATCCCAAGGGACTGTAACTACCCCCAAAAAATCAACCGAACGATTATAGTAATCTATATGATACGTAAATTGATAGAGCGGCCGATTGCCGTTACGATGTGTACGATTGCCGTGATCGTGTTGGGAGTTGTGGCCGCGCGGATGTTGCCCATTTCGTTGATGCCCGAGGTCGACATTCCGCAAGTCACCGTACGTATCAACGCCCCGAACACTCCGGCGCGGGAGTTGCAGGCATCTGTGATCACCCCGTTGCGTTCGCAGTTGATGCAGACCGGCCACTTGCGTGAAATTACTGCCGAGGCTAAGGATGGGGCAGGTATTATCTTTCTCCAATTCGATTACGGAACCGACATCGACTACATTTTCATCGACGTCAACGAACGGATCGACCGCGCCATGGGGTCGCTGCCCAAGGAGATCGAGCGACCGACCGTCGTGAAAGCCAGCGCCACCGATATACCGGCCTTTTACCTGAACCTGACCCTTGCCGACACCCCCGGCGATAAAGCATGGACTGCACGCGCGCGGGAAAACCGGTTGATCGAGATGAGCAACTTCGCCGCAACGGTCATCGCCAAACGGCTCGAACAGTTGCCGCAGGTGGCCTTTGTCGACATGAGCGGGCGGCTCTATCCGGAACTCGTCGTAACACCCGACATGGCCCGGCTCGAAGCTTTGGGGATCGAACCCTCGCAGATCGAAACCGCCGTCAAGGCCAACGATATCAACATGGGTAACCTGACCGTCCGGGACGGGCAGTACCAATATAATATCCGGTTCAGCTCAACCATCACCGGGCGGCAGGATATTGAACGGATACCCTTGAATATCGAGGGGCGTATTTACCGGCTCAGCGAATTGGCAACGGTTACCGAGCGGCCACAAACGCGGCAGGGGATCGTAGAATCCGACGGGAAAGAGGCTGTCACGATGGCCGTCATCAAGCAATCCGATGCCCGCATGGGAGACCTCAAGGCGGAAGTCGGTCGTTTGGTAGACTATTTCGAACGAGACTATCCGGATATCGACTTCACTGTTACCCGCGACCAGACCCAGCTGCTCGACTATTCGATCGGCAACCTCGAAAGCAACCTGATCGTCGGGGCGGTATTGGCTTGTCTGGTGATCTTCCTCTTTATGCAGGACTTCCGCGCGCCGTTCCTCATTACGCTGACGATTCCGTTGTCGCTCTTGGTGTCGCTGCTCTTCTTCTTTATTCTCGGTATCTCGATCAATATCATCTCATTGTCCGGGTTGATGCTCGGCTTGGGGATGGTGGTCGACAACTCGATCATCGTGATCGACAACATCTCGCAACGCTGGGACAGGGGTGAAACGGTCAAGGAGGCTGTTGTGGCCGGTACCGGCGAAGTGTTCGCCGCTTTGCTCAGCTCTGTGCTGACCACCTGTTCGATTTTCGTGCCCCTGATCTTCCTGAGCGGGATTGCCGGGGCCATGTTCTACGACCAGGCTATGGCTGTGACCATCGGGCTGGCCTCGTCGCTGATCGTGGCGATGACCATCATTCCCGTCTATTATTACCTCCTGTACCGCAAACAGCTCCACCGCGGGCGCAACCGGATATTGCAGAAAATCGGGATCGGGGATATGGCCGGCGCTTATGAAAGGAGTTTGAAGTGGGTCTTTCGACATCAGTTATTGGTGCTGCTATTGGTGGTCGGGTTCACCGCCGCCGGAGCCTTCTTCTACTGGGAGTTGGACAAAACCACCATGCCTGCGATCGACAAAGAGGACATCATCCTGCACGTTGACTGGAACCGACCACTTACCACCGCCGAGAACACGCTTCGCAGTGAACGCCTTGTGCGTGCTTTGGGCTCAGTTGTGAGCCATGCCACGATTATGGCCGGGCGGCAACAATTCGTGCTGTCACATACCACCGAAACCTCCGGGAATGAAGCCCTTGTTTATATTCGCGTGAGCGACCCCGACTCGCTGGGACCTGTGATCCGTCGGGCCGAGACGTTCGTCGAACGGACTTATCCCAATGCGGCGTTCAGGACCGAAGAAGCGGGAAATATTTTCGAGATGATCTTTGCCGACAATTCAGCGATGCTTACGGCACGGCTGCGGCCGACTTCGGGAAGTGCAGAGCCGGACAAGCTCAATCCTCTGCTGTCGGCCTTGGCCGACAGCCTGCCCCGCGTGCGGATCGAACCCGTGGTGTGGCAGGAGCACATCACCCTGTACGCCGACCGCAACCTGATGTCGCTCTACAAGGTGGATTACAACGCCTTGTATTACACGCTGAAAAGCGCGTTTAACCAGAACCGCATTTTGGAGATCACGCAGGGCCAATACACGCTGCCCGTGTCGCTCGGCGGTCAGGAGCAGACCATCCGCGATATCCTTGCCAGCCACACCGTCCTGTCGGCCGACAAAGTGGAGATCCCGGTGAGCCTGCTGCTCACCGAGAGTCCCGACCGCGACCTGCGCAGCATCGTGTCTGGGACCGAAGGGGAGTACTATCCTCTTCACTTAGACCTCTCCGACAAGGAGGTCCCGGTCACGATGGCCACTGTCCGCGACGCCGTCGAACGCGATAACAACTTTGAAGTCAGCTTCTCCGGCAGCTGGTTCGACAGTCGCGACACCTTGAAACAACTCATTATGGTGCTGACCGTGTCGCTGCTGTTGCTCTACTTTATCCTCGCCTCGCAGTTTGAGTCGCTCGTCCAACCGTTTATCATTATGTCCGAGATCGTGGTGGATATTTCGGGGGCGTTGTTGATCCTGTGGGTGTGCGGCGCGACGATCAACCTCATGTCGCTGATCGGGCTGGTGGTGATGAGCGGGATCGTGATCAACGACTCCATATTGAAAGTGGACACCTTCAACCGGCTACGCGGACAAGGGTACGGCACACTCAGGGCCATCCTCACGGGGGGGGATCGGCGGCTCAAACCGATCGTGATGACCTCCCTGACCACCATATTGGCTATCCTGCCGTTCCTCTTTTCGGGCGGCATGGGGAATGACCTCCAGCGGCCGTTGTCGCTGGCCATCATCGGCGGGATGGTCTTTGGGACGATTGTGAGCGTCTACTTTATTCCGATCTTCTACTACCAGATCTACCGCAAACGCGGCAAACGACGCTAAATGGGTACTCCGCGACATATCTCCTCCTTTACCGTGATCCTGGTGATGGTGACCCTGATGGTGATCGGGGTCACCATGATTCCGTTGCTCAACATCCAGTACTCACCGGGGGTACGACAGAAAGGGATTACCGTCTGGTATAGTTGGCCGGGGGCATCGGCACGCGTCGTGGAACAGGAGGTGACCTCCAAGGTCGAAGGGGTGTTGGCCTCTATTTCGGGCATCCAGGAGATGTACTCCGCATCGTATAAAGACGGCGGATCGGTGTCGCTTTCGTTCAAGAAAGAGGCCAATATGGACGCCGTGCGGTTCGATATATCGTCCCGGATCCGGCAGTTGTACGCTTCGCTGCCGGAGAGGGTCTCCTATCCGCAGCTCTCCACCGGCATGGACGGCGAGAGCGCGTCGCCTATCCTGACCTACACCATCAACGCCGACCTGCCCACGTGGCAGATCGCGCAATACACCGAAAAGAACATCGCCGAGCCGTTGTCCCGGATTGATGGGGTGAACAATGTTTCAGTGACCGGGGCGACCCCGTTCGAGTGGATCGTCACCTTCGATCCCAACCGTTGTGCGACCCTCGGTATCACGGGGAATGACATTCGGGCTGCTTTTAACGCCCAGAACCGCAATGATCAGTTGGGTCTGGGGCTGATCGGCACAACGGCCGGGAGCGACGACCTGAACCAAATCCGGATCGGGCTGAAACAAGCGCCGCTGCCGCCGGATCAGTGGGCCGACTTGGTCGTCAAGAACACCGGCCAGCGGATTGTTCGGCTGGGCGACATCGCCACCGTCGAGCACCGCCAGAAACTCCCGGATACTTACTACCGGATCAACGGACTGAACAATATCAACCTGACGATCTATGCTGAAAAGCATGTCAACACGCTGGTATTGACTGAAACGATCAAGGTAGAACTGGCCGGGATCGAGACCCGGCTCCCGCCCGGATATTCGGTCACGCTGGCCGACGATACCTCGGTCTACATCCGTGGCGAACTCAGCAAAATCTACTGGCGGACGGGGTTGTCGGTATTGATCCTGTTGCTGTTCGTTTTCCTGACCAGCCGGAGCTGGAGGTACCTTTGGATGATCGTGCTGACGTTGGCCTGCAACGTGTTGGTGGCCTTCATTTTCTATAATCTTTTCCGGCTGGAGATACACCTCTACTCGCTGGCCGGGATCACCGTCTCGCTGGGGATGATCATCGACACCTCGATCATCATGATCGACCACTACGGGCGGTTCCACAACCGACGGGTGTTTCTCGCTATTATGGGGGCTTTGCTGACCACCATTGGGGCACTTTCCATCTTACTGTTTTTGCCGGAGAGCCAGCTGGATAATCTGGCGGTTTTCTGTGCCGTTATCGTCATCAATCTGGTGGTATCTATTGTCATATCGGTGCTTTTTATC
>JAJBVQ010000043.1 GCA_020859745.1 Rikenellaceae bacterium | reverse complement strand
GCCAAAACGAGCGAAGCGATGTTGCAGGCCTACGCCGGGGGTGGCTCCGGCCTGCGCGGCTCGCGTTGCTCGCCGCCGCAGCGGGTCGTTACAGCCCGGAAAGCCCCAACGAGGCCTCTTTGTTTACAAAGAGAACAGTACCCTCCAATGGGTAAACCGACCGATTACCTGACCGCCTCGACCGGTGTAAAGGTGACCGTTTCGCCGAACGGCTCGTTGCGGATCGCCTTCAGCAGGCGGTCGATGCCGCCCGTCACCATCGCCCCGAAATCCTGCCGGATCGCCGCGCAGTGCGGCATAGCCGTTACATAATCCAGCACCCCGTCCGACGTGTCGAAAAAGACCGCCGCAGCCGCCGCGCCCTCATTGTCCGTCGCCGGACGGCACAGGCTGTCCAGCCGCGCGAGACCTCCCGGTCCGTCGATCACCGCCGTGCTCGACAGGAATACCACCCCGTTGACCGGCAGCCCGGCGTACTCCGTCAGGAAATCCGTCACCTGGGTCTTTCCCGTCGAGGCATTGTCGCCCGACCACAGCGTCGCCGCCGTGTCCGGCACCGCCGTCAGGAAACTTTCCAGCCGCTCCTGCATCGCCGCGTCCCCAACCACTCCCCCGAATACCCCGATCCCATCCGCAGGTCGCCCCGCTTCCGCGCACAGCGCCAGTAAAGTCGTTGCCGCCAGCAATCCCGCTGCATCGTTGTTCGAACCGATGTAGAAACTGCGCCCGCTTCCCGGACAATCCGAGTCGAAAGTTCCTACTTTCACCCCCGCCCGGATCGCTTTGTCGATGGCGTCGCGCACCCCGTCCGCGTCGATGCAGCTGATCAGGATGCCGTCCACTCCGGCGGCCACCAGCTTCTCGATCAGCTCGGCCTGCGACTCAGCCGTAGGAGTCCGCGACACGTCCCAGCGTACCCGGATGTCGTACGTCTCCCGCGCCGCCAAAGCCGCCGCTTTCGCCGTAGCTACTGAGGCGTCGTCCACCTTCGGCACCACCGCGATGGTCGTCTTTTTCTCCGGGCTGTGGTCGCAGGCCGCCGTTCCCAGAAGAAGGGCGGCTGCAATCAAAGCTATATATAAGGAGCGCACGGTCATAAAGCTATGCCTGCAATTTGGCTTTGATGATGTCGAGCGCGGCGTTCATCGCGGCTTCGATGCCCTCGCTGTTTTTGCCGCCCGCCGTCGCGTAGTGGGGCTGGCCGCCGCCGCCGCCCTGAATATTTTTGGCCGCTTCGCGCACGATGGCCCCGGCGTTTAACCCCAATGCCACCGCCGAGTCGCTCAGCGCCACCGTCAGGCTGGGCTTGCCGCCGAAGTGGCTGCCGAACACCGCCGCCATGTCTCCGATCCGGTTCCGTAGTTCGAAAGCGACGCTCTTGATCGAATCCGGCACGATGTCGAGCCGTTTGGAAACCACCCGGTAATCGCCGATCGGCTCCGACTGTTCCATCAGCTCCTCGACCAGGTAGCGGTCACGCGCCTGCCGGATCTGGCCCATCTGTTTGGCCATTTCGGCGCTCTCTTCCGACATCTTTTTGATCGCCGTGACGAACTGGTTGGTGCCCAAGGCATTGGCCAACTCTTTCAGGACGTCGTCATGGTGGTAGCAAAGCTCCTCGGCCGCCGCTGCCGTCACCGCTTCGATACGCCGGATGCCCGCCGCCGAAGAGCCTTCCGACGTGATGCGGAACAGTCCGATATTCCCCGTCGCCGGGACGTGCAGCCCCCCGCAAAGCTCCACGGAGTGCCCGTATTTCACCACGCGCACCGTGTCGCCGTACTTTTCGCCGAAGAGCATCATGGCCCCCATATCCTTGGCCTGCTCCATGGTGCAATGGCGGTTCTCTTCCAGAATGAAATTGGCGCGGATCGCGGCGTTGACCTTATGTTCCACCTGCCGCAGCTCATCGTCCGTCACCTTCTGGAAATGCGAGAAGTCGAAGCGCAGGTAGTCCGGGGTCACCAGCGAGCCTTTCTGCTCGACATGCGTCCCCAGCACCTCGCGCAGCGCGTGGTGCATCAGGTGGGTCGCCGTATGGTTGGCCGCCGACGCCATGCGCCGGTCGGTATTCACCACGGCTTCGAACTCAGCCTTGACATCCTCCGGCAGCGAGGAGGCGATATGCACCGTCAGGTTGTTCTCCTTCTGCGTGTCGGTGATGATAGTCTTCTCGCCCTTCGGATCGATCAGGTAGCCTGTGTCGCCGACCTGTCCGCCCATGTTGCCGTAGAACGGCGTGTAATCCAGCACGATCTGGTAATGGGTCTTCCCTTTCGAGGTCACACGCCGGTAACGCGCGATGTGCACCCCTTTATAAGAGGTGTGGTCGTAACCCACGAATTCCGACTGCTCAACCGGAAGCACCTCCACCCAGTCGTCGGTCTCCACCGCCGAAGCGTTCCGCGAACGGTTCTTCTGCGCCTCCAGCTCCTTCTCGAAACCGGCGATGTCCACCGTCACGCCCTGTTCCGAAGCGATCAGCTGCGTCAAGTCTATCGGAAACCCGAACGTGTCATACAAAGTAAAGGCATCGCTTCCGCTAATGACCCGCCCGTCGCCCGATGCGGGTAATTTCTTGATAATCGAATCGAGCAAATTAATCCCCGTGGCCAAAGTACGCAGGAACGAACCCTCTTCCTCGGCAATAACTTTTTCGATAAGCTGTTGTTGCGCCTTGAGTTCCGGGAACTGACCTCCCATCTGCTCCACCAGCGTCGGCACCAGTTTGCAGATAAACGGCTCGGTGAAGCCCAGGTAGGTGTACCCATATCTCACGGCCCGCCGCAAAATACGGCGGATCACGTATCCCGCTTTCACGTTGCTGGGCAGCTGCCCGTCGGCGATGGAGAACGCGATGGCCCGCAAATGATCCGCGATCACCCGCATCGCAATATCCTTCTTATTATCCGCCCCATAAGTCGCCCCCGCCATCGTGGCCAGCTGTTGCAACAAGGGCTGGAACACGTCGGTGTCGTAATTCGACTTTTTGCCCTGTATCACCATGCAAAGGCGCTCGAAGCCCATCCCGGTGTCCACGTGCCGGGCGGGCAGCGGCTCTAACGAGCCGTTGGCCTTGCGGTTGAACTGCATGAAAACGAGGTTCCAGATCTCGATCACCTGCGGATGGTCTTTATTGACGAGGCTGGCCCCGTCGGTTTGGGCACGCTCCGCGTCGTCGCGCAGGTCGAAATGGATCTCCGAGCACGGCCCGCACGGACCGGTGTCGCCCATCTCCCAGAAGTTGTCCTTTTTGTTCCCTTTCAATATATGGCTCTCAGGCAGCCGTTCGGCCCAGAAATCGTAGGCCTCCTGGTCGAACGGCACCCCTTCGTCCGGCGCCCCCTCGAAGACAGTGGCATAGAGGCGGTCGGTCGGCAGCTTGTACCGCTCGGTGAGCAGCTCCCACGCCCAGGCGATGGCCTCTTTCTTGAAATAGTCGCCGAAGCTCCAGTTGCCCAGCATCTCGAACATCGTGTGGTGGTAGGTGTCGTGCCCCACCTCCTCCAGGTCGTTGTGCTTACCGCTCACGCGCAGGCACTTCTGCGTGTCCGCCGCGCGGTGCCATTTGGCCGGCTGGTTGCCCAGGAAAATATCTTTGAACTGGTTCATCCCGGCGTTGGTGAACATCAGGGTGGGGTCGTTCTTGACCACCATCGGGGCCGACGGGACGATCTGGTGCTGTTTCTCGCGGAAAAAGTCGAGGAAGGTTTTACGGATTTCGTTCGAGTTCATATAGGATTCCACCTTTTTTACGTTAGCTATGCGGAGTTGCAAAATTACGATATTTTTTGATTTACCTGTCGGGCGGGGCTTTTCTTTCGGCCAATCGTTCCCGGGGCGCGGAGAGTCGCCGAAAAAATGTTAATTTTGCCTGATTGAAATACCCCGTTTGGACGCGAATGGATTCACCGCAGTCACCTTCATACTACACCCTTTACCACTTCTTCCGGGAGCGGTTCGTGCTGCCCATGCGGCAGTGGCTGTTCCGGTTCGTGCGGATGGTGCTGGTGGTCTTTATCGCCGCGTCGGTGGTCAACTTTGTCTTTTCCTATTTCTTCTATACGCCCAAGATGCACCGCCTGCGCGAGCAGAACGAGGCGATCGTGCGCAATTACCAGATACTGGAGCAGCGGGTCGACGCCTCCCTTGAGCAGCTGGCCGAGCTCAGGGAGCGCGACCATGCGGTTTACCGGGCGATCTTCTCGGCCGATACGCTGAACATTCCGGGCATCTATACGCCATATGCGCCCGAGAAATACGCTTCGGTGGGATACGGGCGGTATGCTCCGCTGATGACGCAGGTGTGGGAGAAGATGGACGCCTTTTCGCGGCAGCTTTATTTGCAGTCGCTCTCCTACGACCAGATCGAGAAGCTGGCCGAGGACAAGGACCTGATGGCGGAGGTGGTGCCGGCGATCATGCCGCTGGACAAGAACAAGCTGCGGGGAAATATCGGGGCCTTCGGGATGCGGATGCACCCGATCCTGAAACGCTACGTCGGCCACGAGGGGATCGATATGGGGGCGCCGATCGGCACGCCGGTCTATGCCACGGGGACGGGGTTAGTGTATGATCAGCGGCCGCAGTCGGGCTACGGGATACAGGTGGTGATCGACCACGGGTTCGGCTACCGCACGCGGTACGCCCACCTGAGCAAGGCGCTGGTCAGGCCGGGACAGCTGGTCAAGCGGGGCGAGCTGATCGGCGAGGTGGGGAACACCGGGCGCTCGACGGGACCGCACCTGCATTACGAGGTGATCTACCGCGGCCAGCCGGTCAACCCGATCAACTATATCAGCCGCGACATGAGCGAAGCGGAATACCAGGCTATTACCGAATCGGCCAAGGCCACTACCTACGAACTGGATGAGTAAGCGGGAACGACATACGGGAGAAAGCGTGCGGCGCTATCCGAGGCTGGTGAAGTGGACGTTCCGCTTTTTCAGCGGGATCGCCGTGGCGGTGGTCTATTTCATCGTCTTCTCGATCTTTTTCGACACCCCGATCGAGTACGAGCTGAAAAAGAGCACGGACCGGATCGCCGAGGAGTACCGGGAGCTGGAACGGCGTTACGATACGCTGCAAAGGGTGCTGGACAACGTGTCGGAACGGGACAGGAGCGTCTACAAGATACTTTTCGAGTCGGAGCCGGTGATGCAGGGCGACGAAGACCGGCAGCGGCGGCTGGCGTTCCAGTCGGGGCTGGAGGGGATGACCAACCTGGAGCTGGGCACCTATTTCGACGAGCGGCTGGGGTTGCTTTACCAGGAGGTTTCGAACTATGCGGCGATGGCCGAGCGGCAGCGGGAGCGGGTGGCCGCCGATGTGCAGCAGGCGCTGGCCATTCCGGCCATCCAGCCGGTGGATAACCGGCAGCTGACGTTGTTGACCGCGTCGTTCGGGGAGCGGGTACACCCGTTCTTCAAGACCATGTCGCAGCATAACGGGGTGGATTACTCGGTGCCGGTGGGCACGGCGGTGTTCGCCACGGCGGACGGAACGGTGCGGAGCTTGCAGACGCGGGGGCAGACTTCGGGCTTAAGTCTGGTGATCGACCACGGGAACGGTTACGAAACGGTCTATTCGCACCTGGACAAGGTGGTGGCACAGCCGGGACGCAAGGTCAGCCGCGGCGACATCATCGCCTTTTCGGGGAATTCGGGCCTTTCGTTCGCGCCGCACCTGCATTACGAGGTGCGCTACCGGGGAACGGCGGTCGATCCGGTGAACTACTTTTTTATGGAGCTGGACATGCCGCGTATGAGGCGGCTCAGGGAGATTTCCCGGATGGGGATGCAGTCGTTCGACTGATGCACGGTTTTTGCAACATTCGGGCTGCTTGGCGCAGCTGTGGATGGAGAGGTCGTGGTGGGGCATTGAGCGAATTGTGCGTTCCGGGAGGAACGCCGGTCGGCCCCGTGGGGGCGGGGGCCGACCGAAAACGAGAACCTGAATCCCTGCGCCAACGGCGGAGTGCTCCGTGGGAGCCTGCCGTTTTGCAGAACCGGGGCTTTGAGCGCGTAGCTGAATTTCCGCGTCAGCGGGCGGCCCGCAGCCATGCCGGGCGTAGGGCCGCATAGCGACCCACGCTGGCTCCGGGCCGAAAGCGAAAGGCCTGAGTCTCCGCGCCAACGGCGGCCGCGGGACGGAAACGATTTTAATTTTAACAACAGATATGACCATGAAAAACAAAGTATTGCTGATGATCCTCGACGGTTGGGGCAAGGGCGACCACACCAAACGGGACGCCATCTACACCGCCCATCCGGAATTCATCGATTCGCTGATGGAGAAGTACCCGAACGCCGAGCTGCTGACCAGCGGCGAGAATGTCGGGCTGCCGGACGGCCAGATGGGGAACTCCGAGGTGGGGCACCAGAATATCGGCGCGGGCCGCATCATTTACCAGGACTTGGTGAAGATCAACCGCGCGTCGAAAGACGGTTCGATCATGAAGAACCCGGAGATCGTCGCCGCATTCGAGTATGCGAAGAAGAACGGTAAGAACGTCCATTTTATGGGCCTCGTTTCGGCCGGGGGGGTGCATAGCTCGCTGGACCACCTGTTCACCCTGTGCGACATCTCGAAGCATTACGGGATCGAAAACACCTACGTGCACGCCTTTATGGACGGCCGCGACACCGACCCGAAGAGCGGCGCGGGCTACCTGAAAGAACTCGAAGCGCATATGGCCAAATCGACGGGCAAGATCGCTTCGGTGATCGGGCGTTATTATGCCATGGACCGCGACAGGCGCTGGGAGCGGGTGAAGGAGGCTTACGACCTGATCGTCAAAGGCGAAGGGAAAAAGGATACGGATGCGGTCAAGGCGGTGGAGGAGTCGTACGCCGAAGGCGTGACGGACGAGTTCATCAAGCCGATCGCGATCACCGATGCTGCCGGCGCGCCCGTGGGACTTATTCAAGAAGGGGATATGGTGATCTTCTTCAACTACCGCAACGACCGCGCCAAGGAGCTGACGCAGGTGCTGACCCAGTGCGACATGCCGGAGCAGGGGATGCACACCATTCCGCTCTACTACTGCACCATGACCCCGTACGACTCGTCGTTCAAAGGGCTTCACATCCTCTTCGACAAGGAGAACGTGGTCAATACGCTGGGCGAATACATCTCCAAGCAGGGCCTCTCGCAGCTGCGCATCGCCGAGACCGAGAAGTTCGCGCACGTGACTTTCTTCTTCAACGGGGGACGCGAGCAGCCGTTCGAGGGTGAAAAGCGCATCCTCATCAACTCGCCGAAGGTGGCGACCTACGACCTTCAGCCGGAGATGAGCGCATACCTCGTGGCGGACGCTTTGGTCAAAGATATCAAGGCCGAGGCGCCGGACTTCATCTGCCTGAATTTCGCGAACGGGGATATGGTGGGGCATACCGGGGTGTACGAGGCGATCGAGAAGGCGGTCAAAGCGGTGGATGAGTGCGCCAAGGAGGTCGTTACCGCTGCCCGTGAGGCGGGGTACACGATCCTGATCTGTGCCGACCACGGGAATGCGGACAATGCGGTCAATGCGGACGGCACGCCCAATACGGCCCATTCGCTGAACCCGGTGCCGCTGATCGTGATTTCCGATACGATCAAGGAGGTGCACAACGGCGTGCTGGCCGACCTGGCGCCGACGGTGCTTAAGATCATGGGCCTCGACCAGCCGGAAGAGATGACCGGGCACGCGCTGGTATAGCTTTCGCGAATTGTATTCAGGGTAAGCGCCTGCGGGAAGGATATTTCCATATCTTTTCCGCAGGCGCTTATCGTTTTGGCTGAAAGTCGGTTGCGGGAACCGATGCGTAAAAACAGCAGAAAAGAAAGTTTTGGTAGTATTA
>JAJBVQ010000004.1 GCA_020859745.1 Rikenellaceae bacterium | reverse complement strand
CGAATTTACCGTCAAGGGCGGTGTTCACGGCGTCGGCGGTGGCAAGTCCTTCGGCGGCGTATTCCCGGAGTTTCCCGGCGGTGGCGGTGACGGGCTCGCCGGACTCGTTAAAGGCTAAAAGGCGGTCGGAGGCGGCCACCTGTCCGAGCGCGGGAACGGCGTCGGGCTCGACGCCGGCGGGCGACGGGGCATGCAGTGTGCCGTCCGGATCGACTGTCAGGTTGCGCCCCGCCCTGACGCCGCCGAGGGTGTCGGCGGAAGCGGCGGGAAGGGTGTAGGCGTTGGCGCCGGGCTCGACGCGGGCGAGTTTGTCGCGCTCTTGAGCGGTCATCACGACTTTCGCGGGGGTGTCGGCGATCATATCGGCGGGATGGACCTCGGGATGGACGTACCGGTTGGCCTGCGCTTCGATACCGGCGAGCTTCTCGCGCTCGGCATCGGTCATCAGGTCTTTACCGGCGGCTTTGTCGGCTTTGGCGGCGTCGAGGGCTTCGAAGTTGGCGGCGTAACCGTCGGTGACGGTGCCGGCGGTATCCCCCTGGCGGGGGATGTAAAATTCTATGCTCATGGTCTGTTTTCGGTTACTGGATTTCGGGTGCAGGCGGTCAGGCTTTGGTGTATTTGAAGGTCAGGTTGTATTGCATGGAACTATGCCAATTATCGTCCAATAAGTCGATCATCAGCGCATTTCCCAATACCAGATAACCCCATTGCGAAGCGGAGGAAATATGCTGCGGATAGGGGGGTACAAATAACTCGTCGCTGCCAAGGCCGCCGCCGACATAACGAGCTTCGCTGACATTCCGGATCAGTTGCTTATCGGCTACCAGGGCTGATATGTTCCCCCGGAATGTGCGGATATATACCGGCCTGAGCGTTCCATCGAACCCAGACCAGAATTCACCGGGAACGACCTGCTCAGTCAGGGACAGAGGCAGGGTCGGATCGTAGCAGTACGGGGTGGCTTGGGTGCCGTATTCGATCTGGATGTTTTTAAAGTATGAGCATGCGGAGAGATCTGTGACCTCCAATATTAATCCGAGCTGTATTGCATGTATTTTGCTCCCTGCCGGGATGCGATGAACGACCCTGCTCCACCGATTCGCTTTTGCGCTATACTGAAAGGATATCTCTAACGGAGATAAGTTGGTGATAAGGCCGACCGTACAATCTATTGTCGGATAGTAGTCATATGAAACTACGATGTCGCGGGCTATGCCCTTGCCATCGCCTAAACCGATCTCATCTTTAAGCGCGGGACAGTTTTGGTCGGTATAAATACCCAGTTCGATCCAGCCTGTCATCCCTGGAGTTCCATATGTTTTAATGACAGGATAACCGAATTTTTCTGTGTCCAATGTTATCTCGGTTCGGCCACCTACATCATCCCAGCCGTTCAGGTTGTCGCCGCGGCTGTTCAGGCACAGGTTGCGGTACTGGGGCTGCGGAATGGCCGAGATACGCTCCTGCACATATTCCTGGGTACTTAGCTCAAAACCGGATAAACCGCCTGTAACCGATTGTATATCTCCGTTCTGAAGCCTGCCGTATATGATGGACTTTATGACCCATGTGCTGGCCGGATCACTGACTGTCAAAGGATTGGCACTCCACGCAGCTACCATAAAATCCACGTCACTGATGGCCGTGGAAGCGGGAAACAGCATGATCCCCGACTGTATGATCACTCTCCGGTTCGGATCGACCTGCAAAGCTTTTACGGCCGGCTGGACGGCCTCTTTCAATTGCTCTTCCGTGGCATTGTCCGGAATATGGACGATAACTGCATCATCTGCGCCCAGCAGGTTGGGTTTTCCGCCGGGGGTCACGATGCCTTCGGAAATATACATAAGAACCTCTTGCAACGCACCTGCGTTGTTGCAGACAAGACCTGCGAAAACTGTGGCCTTCGACGACACGGTCGCGGACTCAGTCGCGGGAATGTTGAACACTTCGAAGGCGGAGAGGTAATAGGTTGCGGTATTTTCGCTCTCTTCCACTTTCAAAAGCGCACAAGGCATCCTCAATATCATACCGTCGCCGACATCGGCATCCAGATACAGGGTATGCACGTCGGGGGCGGCGAGGTATTCCGAAAGGATGCCGCCCCATGCTGCGACGAAGGCGGCGGAGTTGGTCACGGCGCCTGTCGTGCTGTCGGTCTCGGGAGCCACGTAGGGCAGCACGAGGACTCCGCCGCCGGAAGCGGAACCGCCGCCGAGGGCGTTGAGCCTGCCCTCGGAGTCGATGCTCAGGTTGCGGCCCACTTTGACGCCGCCCAGAACGGTGGCGCTGGCGCGGGGCAGTTCATAGGGCGCGGCGGAAGCGGAAAGGGTGCCGTCGGCGGAGATTGTCACATTGTCGCCGGCCTTGATGCCGCCCAGCCGGGAGGCGGTGGCGGCGGGAAGGGTGTAGGCGTTGGCGCCGGGCTCGATGCCGGCGAGCTTCTCGCGCTCCGCATCGGTCATCAGGTCTTTGCCTTCGGCTTTGTCGGCTTTGCCGGCCAGGGCCGCAGCGGTGGCTTCGGCGTCGGCTTTTGCGGCGTCGAGGGCTTCGAAGTTGCGGTCATACCCGTCGGCTACGACAGAGGCGGTGTCGCCTTGTTTGGGCTTGTAAAATTGCATTTTGTCTGACATAGTGTTTTTAGTTTATCGTCCCATGAAATGATACAACCAGGTTTTCCCGCAAAAGACGAGCATCGCCGTGTCGCCGATCGCAGCCGTAACCGTGGTTTCGGTCACCGATTGGTTCCGGGTGATAGTATGGCCGGAGGCGGGTTTCAGCTTAACGTCGTGGCCGCCGTACCGCCGAACGTACAGGACGCGGCCTTCCGTAGGCTGGGAGGGAAGCGTGACGGTGATCATGCCGGCTGTGTTGGCGCAAACGACATAGACGTCGCCGGGCCTGACCGTGTAATCGCTGTAGGTGACGGCGGTGCGGAAAGCCAACCCTTCGATCGCCCCGCGCGAGAAGGAGAGATTGCCGCCGATGCGCACAGCCACGTTGTCGTTGCCGCCGGGCACTTCGAACTTCGCCACGCTCACGTCGCCGCTTTCGACGACGGCGGCATTGCCCAGGGATATGCTCCTGCCCGACATGTTCCAACGCAGGTTACCGTTGTACACGTCGATGTCGCCGATCTTGGCACCGTCGTCGATCTTCAGGTCGCCGGAGGTGTTCCAGTGGATCAGCCCCTTGGCCAGGTAGCCGGAACCGTCATGCCGCAGGAGGACGCTGGCTTGGTTCCTCAATGCCTGGGCATAGGTGCCGCCGCCCCAGAGCAGGATGTTGTCGAGGTTGGCGGCAATGCCGCCGGTTTCAATGCCGCCGGCCAGCATTTTAATCAGGGTAGTGAGCTGGAGTCCGCCCTGCACCTGCGTGAAGTTACCGGTCACGGCCTGGGCGGCGGAGGCAGCGGCCTGCGCCCCGGCGGCGTCCTGAATGCCTTTGTCGCCGGCAGCCTGCGCCTTCCGGATATCCTGCACGACGTCGGCCCAGCCTTCGATCTGGTCGAGTCCCCGGCTGCCGGCGGTGAATTGCACGGGTCCGGCGACGGTGCCGTTGTCGAGGTCGATCACCAGCCGCCGGGCGGCGTCCTGGATCTTCCCGGTGGTGATGCTGCCCCCGGCCACTTGGGTGAAGCCGTAGGTGGTGTTGAACACGCGGGCCCCTTCGAAGGGGGAGCTGATAACGCCGACGGGGAAATAGTACCAGCCCTCTTCCTGCCCGACTTCGGCCTGCTGCCCAAGGACGCAATAATGGCCGTCGCCGGCCGTGCGGCTGCATTTGGCCAAGAGGTAGCCGGGGGGGCCGTGCATGAGGACGATGTTCGCCTGCGGGAGGCTCCACACCCCGTCGGTGGCCCCTTTGTAAACGGCGTGCCGGAGGGTGCCGGCGGTGCAGCCGAACAGGTTCACGTCGTTGCTCTTGTTGACAGTGAATGTGGAGCCGACGGCGAACTGCCCGGCATGGTTGCCCACCAGCAGCAGGTCGGCCCGGAGGGTTTCGAGCATCGAGGCGAGCTCTTCGGCGTCGCGCCACGCCCGGCGCGAGAAGGCGCGGGCCTCGCGGTAGACGTTGTCCACGTCGTGGGTGACATCTTTGATGTCGTTCTCGATCTTCTCGGAGTAGGAGGTGTAGACGGGGGTGTCGGAGAGCACGAGGCTGAGTTTGCCGGGGTCTTGCAGGGGATAGCTGACTTCGCTGACCCGTATCTCGACGGGGTCGGAATCGTCGCTCTCCTGCACCCGCACGGTGTCGCCGGCCCGCACGACGATCCCTTCGCGCCGGACGTAGCGGGGGTCGATGTCGAGGCGGTAGGCGTACCGTTTCACGCAGCGGCGGTCGAGTTCCTCCTGCGTGCGGACTTTCAGCTCGGCTTCGGCCCGGTCGACGTAAGATTGGGGCATGACAAAGCCCAGCAGGACGAATCGGTCGCCCACAGCGGGCTGGCGGGCCTCGGACGGCAGTTTGTAGCCGTTGTCGTCGGAGGTGTTGAAGGCGAGCTGGCCGGACGTTGCGTCGAATTGGGTGATGGCGAAGTCTTCGCCGGTCAGGGCGCCGGAGGTGAATTTGATGCGCGCCTCCTGTTCGGGTGCCAGGGCCAAGTCGCCGCTGTCGGGGGGAAGCTCGACGGTGACGGTCCAGCTGCCAGCCTTGGCGATGTCGTCGGGTACGGTGACGGCGCTGACCGTGGCCCCGGACAGGCGGGGATAGATGTCGTCGAAGGTGACGGCCGCTTCCCGGACGCCGTACCGGCCGGTATTCTTTTCGAGGCAGGAGGCCCCACCGACGCCGGAAAAGACGAGGTTCCGGTCGCGGTAACCGGCGGGCAGGTTGTCGGAAGAGCCGTACCCGTAGAGGCGGGTGACGACGGAGGCGTCGGAAACGCCGGTCTTCTCAAGGCTGTACAGCCCTTTGCCGCGGCCGTACCGGAACAGCCCGGCGGGATCGGTCTTGTAGCGTCCGACGCGGATGGCCTGCCCGGAGATGTGCCACTCGGTGCCGAACGCTTCGCAGATGCGGGTCAGGGCGTCGAGGCAGTAGGTCTTGTCGAACTCGATGTGGCGGAATTCGCCGGCGGCGGCGATCCCCTCCTCGATGCCGACGGTGAAGCCGGAGGCTTCGCGCCCGATGGAGGTGTAGAGGGCGTCGATGTGCCCGGCCAGGTCGCTGTCGTAGGGAAAGGTCAGGCTGCCTTCGTCTTTGTGGAGCAGGCAGCCGAGCCGGTGGCAGGGGGCGTAAAAGGCGAGGGTGTAGCTGTACACCCCGTCGGCCTGTTTGCAGTCGGGCTCGTCGGCGAGGGTGTACCGCACGCCGAGCCAGTCGAAATGGTCGCCGACCTGCAGGTCGAGGGGCCGGACGGAGGCGACGGTCATGCGGATGGCTTGCTCGCCCATCTGTTTGTGGGTGCAGACAAAGCTGTCGTCGGGGGTCAGCTCCTGCACGGGACGGCTGTCGGCGCCGCGGAGTATCCGGATGTCATTCATGGGCTTCGATGAGTTTTACGGTGAATTTGGCGTAAACCTGGCTGCGTTTCTGGATGTCGGTGACTTGGAATCCTTCGGGGGCGAAGAGGCTCCACTGCCGCCCTTTGTAGCTGAGGCTCCTCAACCCGGGCTGTCCGAATACCCAGCAGAGGGCCCGCACGCGGCGGCCGAAGTTCTCCATGTCGGGGGCACGCAGGGTGGCGGTCAGGCTCAGGGTGTGTTTGTCGAGGCCGCCCGGTGCCCACCGGTCGGGGACAGGAAACTGGTTGGCTTTGATCTCGCGGCGGGCGGGCAGGTCCCAAGCGCCTTCGGTGGAGGCGATCACCAGTCCGAAGCTCTCCCAACGCCAGTCGTCGAGATCGTACTTTTTGTTGCCGAACCAGCTGCCGGAGCGATCCCAGACGCCGGACTCCCGGTTCCACAGGCCGGTGTCGAGTATCCACGCGCCGGGCTCGAACATGTCGTACCACAGGCCCCGGTCGGTCCAGACGCCGGTTTCGTTCCAGCAGCGGGTGGCGAGCAGCCATTGTTCGGGCCATTCGGCGGGCTGCCCGTCGTAGCCGGGCATGGCGGGCGCCGGTTCGGTGAAGGCGAGGGTGACGGAGGCGATGTTCCTGCGGGGGGTGATCTTCACCTCTTTGCGCAGGCCCACGCTCCACTGCCCCCAGTCGCACCGGAGCTGCGAGGTGGCGGGCAGCGCGGCGAGAAACCGGCGGAAGCGCTCGATGTTTTCACGCAGGGAGGCTTCGTCGTCGGCCACGAGGTGCCCGGCCAGCTCTATTTCGCGGCTGCCGAATGCGAACCCGTCGTCGGCGCTGACGTACGGCTCCACGCCGTCCTCGCCGTCCCACTGGCGGTAGCTGTCGCCGGTGCGGGCGGGCATGTCCCACGCGCCGCTGAGGGCGATGTTGCTGCCGGAGGCGTGGCCGGGGACGAAGCCGAATGCGGCCAGGGGAGTGTCGTTCAGATAATAGGTGTTCATATGCTGGTGGTGATGTCCGCCGGGGCAGGGGCCGCTCACTTGGCCCAAACCTCCCCGCCGGCGGTGTTGTTCTTAATGGCCCTAAGCTCGGTGGCCACGGTGTCGAGCCGCTCGCGCAGGCCGTCGGTGTTGTCGGCGGTGCGGCGGGTGTTCTCTTCGATGGCGATGCCGCTGCGGGCGATGTCGGCGACCTGCACCAGGGAGGACTGGGCGGCGGCCAGCTGCTCGGCGCCGAGGCTGGCGATCCGGCTCTGGATATCCACGCTGTAACGGAACAGGCCTTCGAGCTTGGAGGCGGTGTTCTCGGTGATCTTCTCGGTGATCTCGCCGCGCAGGCCGGAGGCTTGTTTGTCCTCTTCTTTTTCGTCGGGCGACCAGAGGTCGAAGCCGCTGGCCGACGCTTTGTCCTGCCAACGTTTCATCCACGCTTCGGCCCGAGGCATTTGTTGGCTTACGGTGTCGTAAAACCGGTCGACTTCACCGAAGGCCCGGTCGGCGATCTCCTCTTCGCTGAGGCCCTCCTGGGAGTAGATGTCTTCGAGGTTTTTCTGGAGCTTGTCGAACTCTTTCTGGAAAAAAAGGGTATAAACGACCTGGGTTCCGAGTTTTTCGAGTACGTTGCCGACGCTTTTGCCGAAGGCTTCGGCGGCGTCGGTGCCGCTCTTGAAGGCACCGACCAGGGCGTTCAGAATACCGTCGCCGAGTTCGCCGTAGGTCTGCTGCAGGGCGCTCCGCAGCTCGGCCATTGCAGCGTCGCCCTGCTCGGTGAGGTCGATGAGGTTCTGGAGCAGCTTCTTGTTCTCGTCACTCATCTGCCGGGTGTTCAAGACTGCTTTGGCTCGCTCGACGTTGAGCCGGTTCTCGCCGTCGATCAGGTCGGGGTAGACGCTGAGGATGCCGCTGTATGTGTCTTTCCCTTTTCCCCAGCCGAACAGGCCGGTCTTTTTGTGGCCGGTGACGATCTCGACATTTTTCAGGGCCCGTATGCCCGCATTGTAGTCGGCCAGCTGCTGCTGGTAAACGGGGGTCCGGCTCCATATTTCCCCCCAAATACCCGAAGGGAGGAAGGGGGCTTCGCCCTGTATCTCTTTGTTGTAGGCGGCGACGGATTCGCGGTAGATTTTCAGGGCGTTGGTTGCGCGGCCGATCTCGTTGACCCCGAAAATATTGTTGCCTTCCTCGTACTTCAATTCCCGCTGCATGGTCAGCAGCTCGTACTGGACGTACTCGCTGTGCGCCGCCTCGCGGAGGGCTTTAAGGGCGGCCACGTGGCGTTTTTCCGCTTCGGAACCGAGTTTGAGGATACCCATCACGCCTTTGACTACGACGATAATGGCTTTGGCGGGGCCGCTGAATTTCTTGACCAGCTCGCCGG
>JAJBVQ010000058.1 GCA_020859745.1 Rikenellaceae bacterium | reverse complement strand
CTCGTTGGCCCCCACGATTCCCGCCTGTTTCGGATCCATTCCCGCCTCGACCTTGGTGTAGATGTTCTCCATCACCACGATCGCGTCGTCCACCACCAACCCGATGGCCAGCACGATCGCCAGCAGGGTCAGGATATTGATGGTGAAGCCCGCCAGATACATAATGAAAAACGCCGCCACCAAAGATATGGGAATGGCTAAGACCGGAATGAGCGTCGTGCGCCAGTTGCGCAGGAAAATAAAGATAATCAGCACCACCAGCGCGAAGGCGATCACGATGGACTCCTTCACCTCGTTGATGGAGTCCCGGATAAAGGTGGTGCTGTCCAGCGCGTCGCCCAGCGTAATCTCCTTCGGCAGCTCCTTTTTAAGCTGCTCCACCGTTTCGTAAGCCCGGTCAACGATGTCGATGTAGTTGGCTCCCGGCTGCGGGATAAGCACGCAGGCCACCATCGGCACCCCGTTGCGCCGCAGCATCGACCGGGTGTCTTCGGCGTCGATCACCGCCTCGCCGATATCCTTGAACCGCACGATGCGCTCGCCGTCGCGCGAGACGATCAGCTCGTTGAAATCGTCGATCGTCCTGAGGCGTCCCAGCGTCCGCACGGTCAGTTCCGTGTTGTCCCCCTCGATGCGCCCCGACGGAAGCTCGATGTTCTGGGTCGTCACCGCGTTGCGCACGTCCAGCGGGGTGAGGCCGTAAGCGGCCAGCAGATCCGGGTTCATCTTCATCCGCACCGAGTAGCGCTTCAGTCCCCACGTATCGACCATGCTGACCCCCGGAATGGTCTGCAAACGCTCCTTAATATTGATATCGGCATACTGGCTCAGTTCGATCAGCGACATGGTTTCGCTCTGCACCGTCACGGCATAGATCGGGTTGGCGTCGGCGTCCGCCTTGGTCACCACCGGCGGATCGACATCCTGCGGCAGTTTGCGCTGCGCTTCCGAAACTTTATTCCGCACGTCGTTGGCCGCCGTTTCGAGATCCACGTCGAGGTTGAACTCGACCCGGATAAAGCTCGACCCGTCGCGGCTGGTGGACGAAATGGAACGGATGCCCGGGATCCCGTTCACCGCGGCCTCGATCGGCTCGGTGATCTGGGTCTCGATCACGTCGGAGTTGGCACCCGGAAACGAGGTGCGGACGGTAATGATCGGATTGTCGACCGACGGGTAGTCGCGGATGCCGAGGAAGGTCAGCCCGATACCGCCGATAATGATCAACAACAGGTTCAGCACCGTGGCGAGCACGGGGCGGTTGATGCTGGTGGTGGAGAGACTCATCTTTCAGGCCCTCCCGTTAATTCGTGACCTTGATTTTGGCCCCGTCGCGCAGCTGCATCAGGCCGGTGACGATCACCGAATCGCCGGGCGCGATGCCGCTCAGCACCTCGACCTTGGTTTCGGTGCGGCTGCCGGTCTCGACCGGCACCAGTTCGGCGGTTCCGCGTTTGGCCAGCCACACGCTTTTACCGTCCAAAGACGGCACGATAGCCTCGGTCGGCACCATCAGCACGCGGGTAGCCTGCGACGTTGGAATGGTGATCTGCTGGGTGGACATCCCCGGACGGAGCAAGCCTTTGGCATTGTTGTACCGCGCCCGGAGCACGATGGTGCGGGTCTTGTCCTCGACCCTCGGCTCCATGGCGTAGATCACGGCCTTGTGCACCTCGTCGCTGGCCTGCGTGGTAAAAGTCACGGATTTGCCGATCAGTTTCAGGCCGATATACTTTTCGGGTATGGAGAATTCCAGTTTGAGCGTGCCGTAATCCACCAGCCGGGCGATCTGGGTGCCGGGCTGGATATAGCTCCCGTCGCTGATGTAGCGGAAACCGGTCACGCCGCTGAACGGGGCGCGGATGCGGGTTTTGTCGATCTTGACGTTCAGCAGTTCGATGTCGGCCAGCAGCATATTGTACTGCGTGACCATCTCGTCGTACGCCTGCTGGCTGATCGCTTCCTTGGCAAAAAGGATGCGCTGGCGCTCCACGTTTTCCTTGAGGGTCTTCTCCTGAAACTGGTAGCGTTTGAGCTGGGCCTGCAGGTCGTCGTCGTTGATCTTGACCAGTATCTGCCCTTTGGTCACCGGCGACCCTTCTTTAAAGAGGATCTCGGTCACTTTGCCGGACACTTCGCTGGCGATATCCACCTCTTCGTTGGGCACGAGGGATCCCACGGCCCGGATTCCGTCTGCCACTTCCTGTTCTTCGGCGACGGTCACGGTCACCGGAATGATCCGGTTCCCTCCGCCCTGTCCCCCTTTACCGGCCGCCCCGGCGCTTTGCGCGGGAGGCTCGGCGGCGGGCTCGCTCCGCCCGATCACGTAACGTTACAACAGGAACATCCCCACCAACACGATAGGGATGACGATCAATAAAACGGTTCTGATCTTCTTCTTTCAGGTCATATCTCTGGTTCGGGTCTGTTTCTCCCGATTACTTGGACACCGTTCCGGCTCGAAAGTTTAATTTAAATCGTTCTTTTTGTAAACAACCGACGCTGCCAAATGCCGAGGGCACTCCCCCCATGGCCGAGCAGCGAGGAGGAACCGAGTGGCGTACCGAGACCGGAGACCGCTGGCGGGCTTTGGCAGGTAGCACGAGGAAAACAGAAGGTCGACGCGAAGCCGACAAAGCGGGAACCCTTCAAACCCGATGCAAAATAATGGAAGGGTTGCCACCGACCCGAGAACAGGGTGCGGACAACCGTACGGTTTTCGTAAATATTCCGCGAAGCGGTCAGCCCGGAGCCTCCCCCGGCGCAGGGTTGCAACTTAGGGTATTTACAGCTCGGCTGGAGTGCCCAGCGGCACCGCAGGCTCCGGGACCGTGAAGACGATTAACCGTACGGTTAATGTTTTCGTACGGTTTTGGCCCGGCGGACGATATTCTGTTCGAACCACTCCCTGTCCGTCGCGTTCAGGAAAGCGTCGTACGGCAGGTAGATGAACTCGATCGGCGTGGTGAACAGCAGGTAATAACGCCGGGTGCGGTTCACCCGGTGGATATGCGCGATATCGAACGCCTCCTCCCGCCCGTCCGGCAGGTGCGCTACGATTCGGCTGTCCGTGATCGAATAGCTGCGCGGCATCGTGAAAGCGGCATTCATCTTGTTGTGCGCCGTCCGCCAGGTCAGGAAAACGATCACCAGCGGGAACAGGCAGACCGCCGCCAGCAGCAGCCAAAGCTGTTTCTGGGCCGGGTACATCGCTATCCACACCACGGCCAGTATGGCCGCAATGGCATACAGGATGCGGGTTTTCTTCCGGAAATTGAGATTCAGGAGAAGCTGGAAAAAAGTTTTGGGATCGAGAACGATCTCGCGGGTGGTAATCATGCTTTTCAGGTTATTCGGTAATGTGGCCCCGAACCGCCGCCAGCGTGGCGACGCTGATCCGGGCGTCCGGCAACACTCTGCGGATCGCCTCCGCGCAGGCCGTGATAGTCGCTCCCGTGGTCAGCACATCGTCCACCAGCAGGATGTGTTTTCCTTGCAGCCGCTCCGGACGACAGAGGCGGAAAGCCCCCTCCACATTCCTGCGCCGGGCGTCGGCGTCCCGGTGCAAGGCCTGCGTGCGCGTCCGCCGGATGCGTTTCAGGGAGCGGAAATCCGACGGAATGCCCATGCTCCGGCCCAATCCCGTGCAGATCTCCTCCGCCTGGTTGTAGCCCCTGTGCATACGCTTGGTCCAGTGCAGCGGCACCGGGACCAGCACCTCAATATCGTCATAGAGCGGCGACTCCCTCAGCTCCCGGCCGAACATCTCGCCCAAAGCCACCGCAATGTCCCGCCGGCCGCTGTATTTGAGCGAATGGATCATCGCCCGGTAACCGCTCTCGTGCCGAAAATAGAGTAAGGCCGCGGCTTGGCACAAATCCGGAATCCGATTCCGGAGCATCTTCGCCGCCGGGTTGTCTTCGGCCGTCCAGTAATCGGTGAGCGGCATGTCCCACCGGCAACGCAGGCAGATCGTCCGTTCGCCCCGGCCCAGCGCTTCGCCGCAGACCGGACAGACCGCCGGGAAAAACTGGTCGCCCAGCCAATGCAACGGACGCAAAAGCCACCTTTTCAAATCCGAACCGCGCTTAGAAATTCTCTTCGGCCGGGAGATCCGCGGAAACGGTGCTGTCCGCCGGCAGAGCCGTTACCGAACTGTGGATCAGGTTCGTGAGCGGCATATTCTCCTCGCGCACGATCACCGAGGTGGGAAATACCTCGCGCACCCGTCCCAGCAGCATGGACGCCTCGGTCATGTCGAGGCAGTAGCCGACCATCGTTTTGAAAGTCGGGTTGGCATAGACCACCTCCCCCGGGATGCCGGGGAAGCGGTTACGGAACGTCCCCAACGCCCCGTTGGCCAAGTTTCGGCCGTTCTGGGTGTTGTCGAAGAAGATGCAGATGCGGTAGCCCACGACCTTGTCCCCTTTCGGGGCTGTGCGAAGCCCCGCGGCCACGTCGCTGTCGTTGCTCACCGTGGCCTGCGCCCCCGTCGAGGCGTCCGGCATGCGCAGCCGCGCCGTGTAAGTGCTCACCCGGTCCTGCGCGCCGGTACAGAGGACGGCGGCGGCCAACATGAAAAGTAAAAAGAGTCGTTTCATGGCGTTATAGTCTGAATCCGAACGAATGGATAAGTTGCTCACCGATATGTCTTAAGGTTTTCCCGCTTACCTTGCGGTCGAAGCGAACGGTCTGCATGCGATCCCCTCGGTCGATGCCCAGCGATCCCGCGATCCGCAGGTCGGGTTTCCGCGCCCGGCTTTCCCCTCCCGGCAAGACCAGTTCCGCTACGGACTTCAGTCCGTCCTGCGGGAAACGGATGCGCACCGGCACTTCCGTACGGCAGTAACCCGGCGGTACGGCGACGGGTTGCAGCAAGGTGACGATCCCTACCGCCCGACCGTTCAGCCGGACTTCGATCCGTCCTCTACCAAAGGTAACGCTTTTTTTATTCCCGTTGTAGAGGGAGAGGGTCGCCACCCCTTCGGCCGATCCGAACCGCAGCTCTTCGGCCCGGAAAGAGTCCACCCGGTCGAAGCCGAGCCGGCCCAGCTCGCGCGGCCCGCATGAACATAACAACAGCAGGGGTGCGACGGCCGGTATAAGGATTTTCAGCAGTTTCATCGTTTCTCCGCGGTATAGATCGTGGCTATCCCTCCCATCAGCACCGTCATCACAGGCTCGGTAAAGCCCGACTCCGACAACAGGCGGCAGAAGCGCTCCCCGTACGGGAACTCGCCGACCGATTCCGGCAAATAGGCGTACGCCCTCGCGTCCTTCGAGACCAAGCGTCCGATTCCCGGCAGCACCCGCCGGAAATAGAAACGGTAGAGCTTACCCAATATATTGCCCCGCGAAGGCATCGAAAATTCGAGAATATAGACCTTCCCGCCCGCTCGCAGCACTCGGTGCATCTCTCGGATACCCTGCGGCAGGTCTTCGAAGTTGCGCACGCCGAAGCCGCAGGTGACCGCCGCGAAACTGCCGTCCGCGAACGGCAGGTGTTCGGCATCGCCCTCCAGCATCGGCAGTTCCCGTCCAGGGAATTTTGCCGCCACCTTTTCCCGCCCGATGCGCAGCATCTCCGGAGAGAGATCCACGCCCGTGAGGGCCGCCTCCGGCAGGGCGCGTCCCACAGCGATAGCCAGATCGCCCGTCCCCGTGGCGACGTCCAGCACGTTTTCCGGCGCCTGACGGCGTACCATCCCGACCACTTTGCCCCGCCACCGCCGGTCGATGTTCATCGAAAGCAGGTGGTTCAGCAGGTCGTAGCGCCGGGCGATGGAGTCGAACATCTCCCGCACCTGTTCTTTTTTGCCGGCCGGGTCTTCGTTGTGCGGTTTTATCATTGGAATCGGATCGATTTGTCGGGTGTGATGCGGGCGATGATCGCCGTGGGAAGGGCCATGGCCAGCGTGATGACCGCCAGCGTGCCGATGTCGAGCAGGACGACCTGAGTCCAGTCCACCCGCACCGGGACGACCGCCATCATGTAACTTTCGGGATCGAGCGTCACGAGGCCCGTGTATTGTTGGACGAGGCATACGGCCAGCCCCGCGAGGTTGCCCCAGAGCAGCCCCCACAGGGTGATGCGCACCGAGCGTAGGACGAAGATACGTTGCAATACTCCGTTGCCCATCCCCAGCGCCTTGAGGATGCCGATGGCGCGGGTCTGTTCCAGCACCACGATCAGCACCCCGGAGGCCATATTGACCACCGCCACCACCAGCATGATGACGATCACGATGGCAGTGTTCAGCCCCAGCATTTGCAGCCAGTCGAAGATCTGCGGATAACGGTCGGCGACCGTCGATATTTCGAGGTTTTGTGCGCCCTCCTCCGCCTCGCCCCAGGCGCCGAACAGGCCCGGATGAACCGTCTCCGAGAGCCGGTAGGCCACCTCTTCCCGGTCGGCGCCGGGCGCCACGGCGACCTCGTAGCCCCCGATCTGATTCCGGCTCCAGCCGTTGAGCCGTTGCACGACGCCCAGGTCGCCGATCACCGTCATCCGGTCGAACTCCTCCATGCCGCTGCTGTAGATCCCCGCCACGCGCAGCCGGTCGCGCCGGGGCGCATCGCCCCCCACGAACAGGACTTCGAACTTATCGCCCAAACCGATGCCCATCGCGCGGCTCAGAGCCTGCGAAACGACCGCCTCACGACTGCGGGCGGAGTCGTTGTAGACCGGTATCCGCCCGGCGATCATCTGTCGGTGGAGGAAAAGGGTGTCGGTTTCGGGGGCGAACCCTTTCAGCACTATGCCCTGTATGGTGCTGTCGCTGCGGATGATGCCCGCTTTGGCCGCGAAACGCTGCACGCGGGTCACCCCCTCCGTCGCCGTGATGTCGGCGACCAACGTGGAGTCGTACACCACCGGGGGCGCTTCATAAGAGTTGCCGCTCCCTTGGGCGGTAACCTGGATGTCGGCCGCGAAGCCCGACACTTTCTCCGTCACCGTGCCGCGGAAACCGTTCACCACCCCCAGCGCGACCAGCATCACGGCCACGCTCACGGCCACGCAAAGGGTGGCCACCCGCAGCATGATGCCTGCTTTGCGTCCTGCGCCGCCCAGCCGCCGGGCTATAAAGGTTTCGAGTACCAAACGTTCCGGGATTTTTTGTTCTCACAAAGAAACTGATTTTTTTTGGAAGTTCGGAAAAGTGTTGTACTTTTGTCCCCGCAACGGTCGCCTCAGGACGCCGGGGCTGAGACGGTGGATGTAGTTCAGTTGGTTAGAACGCTTGATTGTGGTTCAAGAGGTCGTCGGTTCGAGCCCGATCTTCCACCCATCCGACACATAAAAAAGGCTTACTGCTTATGCAGTAAGCCTTTTTTATGGTCTGCGGGGCCGGGATCTATCGGATCTCGATCTCTTTGGCGGCCGGGGCGACCTCCTCCTCTTTCTTTTTCGGGATGTCGATGGTCAGCACGCCGTTTTCCACCTTGGCCTCGATCTTCTCCTTGTCTATGTTCTCCGGCAGGATCATGCTCTGCTGGAAGTGCGAGTAGTAGAATTCACGCCGCAGGTAACGGCCTTCGTCCTGCTCCTCCTGGTTTTCGGAGCTTTTGTCCATCGTCACGACCAGTTGGTTGTCGTCCTCGATCCGGATCTTGAAATCGTCCTTGGTCAGCCCCCGGGCGGCCAACTCGACTTCGTACAGGTTCTCGGTCTCGCGGATATTGATGGCCGGCGAGTTGCTGTTGGCTTTGGGGAGCCATTCGTTGCCGAAGAAATCGTTGAAAATCGACGGCAGCCAGTTTTGCGATCTTTTTGCAGGTATCATAATAGTTTATAATTTAAAGGTTAAACGTCTTAGGGCCAGGCCTCTGTGGCGCCCGATCCCGATACGGTACATTTGCAAAGGGTGTGCCAAGGCCGGGAAAAGGACGATATGACAGAAACCGGTG